>NZ_JBEYVI010000020.1:0-188028 GCF_040643955.1 Streptomyces sp. NPDC047061 | reverse complement strand
ATCTCGCCGACCCACTCACCCATCGCCACAAGACAAGTCTGGTCCCGCCGCTCACGCGGCAGGACCAGAACCCAAGATCTTCATCGACCTTCTAGTACACCGCCTCGAGGATCCCGAGGATCTGTTCCTCGGTGGGCTGCCGGGGCGCGTTGCGGGTGACCGCGTCCGCGAGGGCGCCCGCGGCGATGGGGCGCAGCAGGTCCGGGCGGGCGCCCAGGTCCCGCAGGGGCCGCTTGATGCCGAGCGTGCCGGAGATCCCGCGGACGGCGTCGATCGCGGCGCGGGCCCAGTCGCCGTCGGTGGGCGGGGCGAGGCGGAGCGCGCGGGCGGCCTGTTCGTACGCCTCCCGGGCGACCGGGGCGCCGAACTCCAGGACCTCCTCCAGGACGGCGGCGAGCGCGACCCCGTGCGGGGTGCCGGTGTGGGCGGTGAGGGCGTGCCCGATGCCGTGGACGAGTCCGAGCCCCGAGATCGTCAGAGCCTGGCCCGCCAGGTGGGCGCCGAGCATCAGCCCCGCCCGCGCCTCCAGGTCCGAGCCGTCGGCATGGGCGACGGGCAGCCAGCGGCCGACCATCGCCACCGCCTGCGTCGCGTACGCCACCGAGACCGGATTCGCACCCCGCGAGGCCAGCGACTCGATGCCGTGTACGAGGGCGTCGATGCCGGTGGCCGCCGTGATCGGGGCGGGCAGGCCGAGCGTCAGCTCCGGGTCGAGCAGCGCGATCCGCGGCTTCACCGAGGGGTGGCCGAGGTAGACCTTGCGGCGGGCTCCGGTGTCCTCGATGACGCCGAAGCCGTTGGTCTCCGCACCCGTGCCCGAGGTGGTCGGGATCGCGATCAGCGGCAGCCCGTCCAGCGCCTCCCACAGCGCGTCCGCGTCGGCCGCCGCCGCGTCCGCGTTGCCGACCAGAAGCGAGATGCCCTTCGCCGCGTCGAGGACCGAGCCCCCGCCGAGGGCGACGACCACCGCCGGGCCGAACTCCCGCGCCCGGGCGGCGCCTTCGTCGACGTTGCCGGTGGAGGGGTTGGCGCCGACCCCGTCGTACACCCCGTGCTCGACGCCCGCCGCGTCCAGCACCTTGAGCACCTGGCCGGCGATCCCGGCGGCCCGCAGCCCGCGGTCGGTGACCACGAACGCGCGGCTCATGCCGAGGGCGGAGACCAGGTCCGGGAGGTGCGCGAGGCGGCCGGGGCCGAACTCGATACGGCAGGTGGGGTCGACGGTCAGCTGGCTGGTGAGGGACTCGCCCATGGCGTACGGCTCCTGAGGACGCGGGGGAAGGGGGGACGGGGCTGCTCAGGCGGGCGTGCTCAGCAGGGCCTCCTGAGGCCGCGGCAGCCGGAACTCCCGTCCGGCCAGGGCCTCGTAGAGCCGCACCGGACTCATCTCCCCGGCCAGGTCGCCGTGTTGTGCCTTGGAGCGGCGGTAGATCTGCTCCACCAGCGCGGACAGCTCCGTGGCGACGCCCAGGTCGCGGCCGAGGTCCACGGCCAGGCCCAGGTCCTTGCAGGCGAGGACCATCGCGAACGAGTCGTCGTAGTCGCCGTCGACCAGCACGGACAGCAGGTCCTGCTCCAGGAAGTGCGAGGCGGCCGGGCTGGCCAGCAGCGAACCGCGCAGCACGCCCAGGTCGACGCCCGCCTTCGTGCCCATGGCCAGCACCTCGGAGGTGGCCACGAGGTGGGTGAACCAGAGCAGGTTGATCATCAGCTTGACCGTGTAGCCGGCTCCCAGCGGGCCCACGTGCAGCACCTTGCCGGGGTCGCCCATGGCCTCGAAGACCGGCAGGCAGGTCCGGAAGTCGCCCGTCTCGCCGCCGACGAATATCTGCAGCCGCCCCGCCTCGGCACCGCGCGCCATCCCGCTCACGGGCGCGTCCAGCCGGCGTACCCCGCGCCGGTCCAGGACGTCGGCGGCGATCCGGTCCGCGACGGCCGGGGTGGAGGTCGACATGTCGATCCACAGGGCGCCCTCGGGCAGTGCCTCGGCGGCCCCGCCGCGCAGCAGCACCTCCTCGACGATGCGCGGGTTCGGCAGCATGGTGACGAGCAGTTCGGCGTCGGCCGCGCATGCGGCAGGGGTGTCGGCCCAGCTCGCGCCGAGCGCCAGGTGTCCGGCGGCGGCCTCGGGCCGACTGTCGTGCACGGTGACCGTGTGTCCCGCCCGGATCAGGTGGCGGGCCATGTGGCGTCCCATGTTGCCCAGGCCGATGAAACCGATCCTCATCGTTGTCCTCGCTAGGTGATGGTGAAGTACGGGGAGGGGCCGCTCAGGCCAGGTTGATCCAGGTGGTCTTCAGCGCCGTGTACGCGTCCAGCGCGTGCAGGGACTTGTCGCGTCCCGTGCCGGTGGCCTTGAAACCGCCGAACGGGGTGATGACGTCACTCGCGTCGAAGGTGTTGATCCAGACCGTGCCGGCCCGCAGCCGCTTCGCGGTGCGGTGGGCGACCGTCACGTCCCGGGTCCAGACGGCGGCGACCAGCCCGAAGTCGCTCTCGTTCGCGAGCCGTACGCCCTCGTCGACGTCGCCGTCGTACGACACGACGGCGAGCACCGGGCCGAAAATCTCCTCCTGGCCGACGACGGACGTGTTCGCCACGCCGTCGAGCACGGTCGGCTCGACGAAGCTGCCGCCGGTGCCGGTGAGCGTGCGCCCGCCGCCCAGCAGGACCCGCGCGCCATCCGCCTTGCCGCGCTCGATGTAGCCCAGGATCCTGGCGAGTTGGACCTCGTCCACGACGGGTCCCATGACGGTGGCCGGGTCGAGTGGGTCGCCGACGCGGAAGGTCTCGGCGGTGATCCGCCGTACGGCGTCCAGGAGCCGGTCCCTGACGGAGGCGTGCACGACGACCCGGGAACCGGCGTTGCAGGTCTGGCCCGCGTTGTAGAAGATCCCCCACGCCACGGCGGACGCGGCGGCCTCGATGTCGGCGTCGGCCAGGACCAGTTGGGGTGACTTGCCGCCCGCCTCCACGGCGACCTGCTTGCCGTTGGACTCGCCCGCGTACACCTGGAAGAGGCGGGCGACCTCGGCCGAGCCGGTGAAGGCGATCTTGTCGACGTCCGGGTGGCGGCCGAGCGCCTGACCGGCGACCTCGCCCCGACCGGGGACCACGTTGAACACGCCGTCGGGCAGCCCCGCTTCCGTGGCGAGGGCCGCGAGGCGGAGCGCGGCGAGCGAGGTCTGCTCGGCCGGCTTGAGGACCACGCTGTTGCCGGTGGCGAGTGCCGGGCCCAGCTTCCAACTGGCGATCAGCAGCGCGTAGTTCCACGGCACGACCGCGCCGACCACGCCCAGCGGCTCGCGGGTGATCAGTGCCAGCGCGTCGCCGGGGGTCGGGGCCACCTCGTCGTACGTCTTGTCGATCGTCTCGGCGTACCAGGCGATGGTCTCCGCCGCCTTGGCCACGTCGATGCGCACCGACTCGGTGATGGGCTTGCCCATCTCCAGGGTGTCCAGCAGGGCCAGTTCCTCGGCGTTCGCAAGGATCAGTCCGGCCCAGCGCAGCAGGATCCGCTTGCGCTCCTTCGGTGCGAGATCACGCCAGCGGCCGTCCTCGAAGGCGGCCCGCGCGGACCGAACCGCCCGGTCGACGTCCTCGGCCCCGGCCGCCGGCACCTGGGCCAGCACCGCGCCGTCCCGCGGCGAGACGCTGGTGAAGGAGTCGCCGGAGGTGGCGTCGGTGAAGGCACCGTCGATGAACGGGCGTGTCTCGAAGGCGAGTTTGTCCGCCGCGGCCAGCCAGTCGTCGTACGAGCGGCCAAGCAACTCGTCGATGGTGTACGTCACTTGATCCTCCAGCGGTCGATCGCGTCCTCGTCCAGTTCGACGCCGAGACCGGGCAGGTCCGGGACCTCCAGATCGCCCTCGGCGTTCACCCGCACCGGCTCGGCGAGCATGAAGTCACGGCGTTCGGGGGTCCAGCCGGGCGGGTCGTACGGGAACTCGAAGAACGGGCCGCCGCCGACGCCCGCCGCCACATGGAGGTTGGCGAGCACGCCGATGCCGTTGGTCCAGCTGTGCGGGGTGAACTGACGGTGCTTCAGCTGGGCCAGCTCGGCCAGGGTGCGGGCGCGGTGCATGCCGATCGCCAGCACCACGTCCATCTGGTAGATGTCGAGGGCGTCCTCCTCGAGGTAGCGCAGCAGCTCGGTGGGGGAGTGGTGCATCTCCCCGGCGGCGATCCGCACCCCCGGGTTCTCGGCGCGCAGCTGCCGGAAGCCGTTCAGGTCCGCGTACGGCAGCGGCTCCTCCACCCAGAACACGTCCAGTTCGGCGAGCCGGGCGACGGTCTTGCGGGTCCTGGCGAGATCGGAGGCGTTCGCGGTGTCACCGGCCATCCGCCAGGACTGGTTGAGGTCGACCATGATCTCGAAGCCCGGACCGAGTTCCTCCCGGACGGCACGGACCGCCGCGATGCCCTCGTCGATGCGGTTGCGGTCGACGCGGATCTTCATGGCGCGGAAACCGGCCTCGCGCACCTTCAGGGCGGTCTCGACCCGCTCCTTGGGGGACTTGAGCTCGCCGGAGGAGGCGTAGGCCGGCAGCTTCTTCGCCGCGTTGCCGAAGAGCTCCGACACCGGGCGGCCGTGCACCTTGCCGATGACGTCCCACAGCGCGGCCTCCAGCGGCCAGTAGTGGGCGCCGTGGAAGTTGGCGGTCTCGATCGCCCGCACATGCCGGGTGATGTCGAGCGGGTCCTCGCCGACGAACAGGTGCTTGTACGTCTCGAAGCCGTCCATCAGGTCCCCGGAGCCGATGCCGGTGACGCCCTCGTCGGTGTGGACGCGCACGATCGTCGCGTCGAAGACATGGCGCGGCTCCGGGTCCCAGGCGGCACGGAACGGCGGGTCCAGCTCCAGCCGCAGCCGGTCCAGGACGATGTCGGTGATCTTCATCGGGCGAGCACCTCGGCGGTCGGCGTGTAGAACGGGTTGGCCGGGCCATCCTTGGCGGCCGCCAGCACGTCGGACACCGTCGGCGTGCCGGTCACGGCGGCCCGGACCGCGCCGTACGCGGCGGCGCGCTGGTTGCGGAAGGAGGCGTCCAGGTCGCCGACCGCCGGGTTGACCCACACCGCGGCGATGATCAGCAGGTCGTCCGCCTCCGCCGCCGGGATCAGCCCCTCCTCGACCGCGTCCGCGACCCCCTGCGCGAGGCCGGCCTGGGCGGAACCCCAGGTCGCCCGCTCGTGCAGCTCGCCCGCGGCGGCGGCCTTGGTCACGAACAGCGTCAGCGGCTTCACCGGCACCGACGGCCGGACGACCGTCAGGAACGGGACGTGCCCGGCGCTCGGGGTGGCCAGCGCCGTGGCCCATGCGGTCTCGACGGGACCGCCCTTGCGTCCGATCACGATGTTCGTGTGCGCGGCGTCGACGCCGTCGCCGACGAACGACTCGCCGATCAGCGCGGTCGCCGCGAAGCCGGGCGGGCGGGTGGGGGAAACCGGCGTGGGCATCGGATCTCCTGGGCCTGGGAAGTGTGCTTCACCGGGCGCAGAAGGACGAACCCCGTACAAGGACGAACCTCGTATTCGGTGCAGTTCATCCGGCCCGATGCGGCGAATCTAGGTCGGCGGCCACCCCCTCGCAAGGCGCCGGCGGGAATCGAAATGCCGGTTGCTCTGCTGACAACCCTGACTCTGACCTGGGGTTCCGCTCTCCGAATCCCTGCCTACGATGACTCCGTGACCGACTCCTCCGCGGCCTCCCGCGGCCACGGCCTCCGCCGCGACATCGACCTCCTCGAAGCGCTCGCCTCCGACGAGGCCCAGAACGCCGGAGGCCTCGGCGTGGTACGCCTCGCCCAGCTGGTCGGCCGGGAGAAGACCCAGATCTCCCGGGCCCTGAAGGCACTGGCCGCCGAGGGCATCGTCGAGCGCGACCCCGACACCCTGGAGTACCGCCTCGGCTGGCGGCTCTTCTCCCTGGTCGCCCGTACCTCCGAGAGCCGGCTGGTGCGGGTGGCCGAGCCGGTCATGCACGCGCTGTCGGCGGACCTGGAGGAGACCAGTCACCTGTGCGTGCTCAGCGACCGCGACGTCCTCACCCTGCTGTCCGTCTCGGGGCACTCCTTCCGCGTGCACGGCTGGGAAGGGCGCGGAGTGCCCGCCTGGCGGCTGTCGGCGGGACGCGTGCTGCTCTCCGACGCGACCCCGGACGAGCTGTACGTCCGCTTCGGCACCAGCGGCGAGATGCCGGTGCAGGACCTGTGGGCGCTCGTCCAGGACGCCCGGCGGCAGGGCTACGCGCGGGTCAGCGAGGAGTTCGAGGAGGGGCTGGTCGGGGTGTCGGCGCCCATCCGGGACTTCCGGGGCCGGGTCGTCGCCGCCATCAACATCTCCGCCCCGAAGTCCCGGTTCGGCGACCGGCTCGACGAGGCGGGGCGCACCACGGCACGGGCCGCGACCCGGGTGTCCGCGCTGCTGGGCTGGGAGCCCCGGCGTGCCGCGCCGGCCCGGACCCGGCTCACCTGACGGCGGTGCTCGGGCGGCCTCCCCGCACCTGACGGCGGTGCTCGGCCGGCCTCCCCGCGTGATCGGCGAGTTGCCCTCACAGCAACCACCGTTGCGATCCGCAGGGGGTGCCTTGTCGGCCCCATGACGCGCTCGTAAATTCACCGCCCATCGGACGAGCCTCGTCCGGAACGGAGAAAAGAGCAGCTCATGAACCTCGCCGGCATCGACCTCCTGGCCAAGGCGCCGTTCGCGGAGGGCGATGTGTTCCTCGGCGGCCGCTGGACCGAGGCCGCCGACGGACGCACCTACCCCGTGTACGACCCGGCCACCGGCGAACTGATCCGCCAGGTCTCCGCGGCGGGCGAGGAGGACGCCCGCACGGCGATCGGGGCCGCCGGGTCGGCCGCGGCCGGCTGGCGCGCGACACCGCCCCGGCGCCGTTCGGAGATCCTGCACGACACGTTCGAGCTGATGCGCGAGCACACCGACGCCCTCGCCCGGCTCATCGTGCTGGAGAACGGCAAGGCCTACCGGGACGCGGCGGCTGAGGTCGGGTACGCCGCCGAGTTCTTCCGCTGGTTCGCCGAGGAGGCGGTCCGGATCGACTCCTCCTTCGGCGACGCCCCGGCCGGCGGCTACCGGCACGTCGTCCGCAGGCACCCCGTCGGCGTCACCGCGTTCGTGACCCCCTGGAACTTCCCGGCCGCCATGGCCACCCGCAAGATCGCCCCGGCGCTCGCGGCCGGCTGTCCGGTACTGCTCAAGCCCGCCCCGGAGACCCCGCTCACCGCCCTGGCGGTGGCCGCACTGCTCACCGAAGCCGGCCTGCCCGAAGGCCTGTTGAACGTCCTGCCCACCGACCGCGCCGCCGAGGTCGGCTCCGCCTGGCTCGGCGACGAACGGGTCCGCAAGTTCTCCTTCACCGGCTCCACCGCCACCGGCAGACTCCTGCTGGAGCAGGCCGCCGCCAACGTCGTCAACGTGACCATGGAACTGGGCGGCAACGCCCCCTTCGTGGTCTGCGCCGACGCCGACGTCGACGCCGCCGTACGGGGCGCGATGGACGCCAAGATGCGCGGCGGCGGCGAGGTCTGCATCGCCGCCAACCGGTTCTACGTCCACGCCGACGTCGCCGCGGAGTTCACCGAGAAGTTCGGTGCCGCCATGGTCGCCGTACGCGCCGGATCCGGCCTGGCGGAGGGCGTCACCCTCGGCCCGATGATCAACCAGCCAGCCGTGGACAGGATCCGCGACCTGGTCGCCGACGCCCTGGCGCGCGGCGCGCGCATCGCCGCACAGGGCGAAGTGCCCGACGGACCCGGCCACTTCCACCCTGCGACCGTCCTCGCCGACGTCCCCGACGACGCCCGCATCCTGCACGAGGAGGTCTTCGGGCCCGTCGCGCCGCTCACCACCTTCACCGACGAGGACGAGATGCTGGCCCGCGCCAACGCCACCGTCCACGGCCTGGCGTCGTACGTCTACTCCCGTGACGTCGGCCGCGCCCTGCGCCTCGCCGAACGCCTGGAGGCCGGGATGGTCGGCGTCAACCGCGGCCTGCTCTCCGACCCCGCCGCGCCCTTCGGCGGCGTCAAGCAGTCCGGCCTCGGCCGGGAGGGCGGCCGCGAGGGCATCGAGGCCTTCCTGGAGACGCAGTACATCGCCCTCGACTGGCCCGTCTGAGCCTCTGCCCCTTTGAACCTCTGTCCGTCCGTGTCCTGAACCTCTGTCCGTCCCCGTGCCCGTCCCCGCACCCGCTCACCCCAAGGACCGCTCATGGCAATGACGCCTGCGACCCAGCAACCGCCCGGCACCCCGGAAGTGCCCGCCGACCGCGCCCGTGAACGCCGCCGCCTGCACACGAAGCTGAAGCTCGCCACCCAGATAGGCGAGGGCATCGACGGCTACATCATCGGCGGCATCGGCATGGCGATGACCGCCCTCACCGCCGATCTGCACCTCTCCACCCTCATGGAGGGCCTGGTCGGGGCGTCCCCGCTGATCGGCATCTTCGTCGGCGGCCCGCTCTTCGGCCGCCTCGCCGACCGCTTCGGCCGCCGTCCGGTGTTCCTCGCCGACATGCTGATCTTCCTGGTCGGCTCGGTGCTCCAGTTCTTCGTCACCGACGGGCTGCAGCTCTTCCTGATCCGCCTGCTGATGGGCGTGGCGATCGGCGGCGAGTACGCCATCGGCGCCCCGCTGCTCTCCGAGTACGCCCCCAGACAGGGGCGCGGCCGGCTGCTGGCCAGCCTGGAGATCAGCTGGTACGTCGGCTACGCGCTCGCCACGGTCGTCGGCGCCCTGTTCGCGGACGTCGACGGCGGCTGGCGCTGGTCCCTGGCCAGCAGCGCGGTCATCGCCGTCGTGTGCGTGTCGCTGCGCGGCGGCATCCCGGAGTCGGCCCGCTGGCTGCTGAGCAGGGGGCGCCGGGAGGAGGCCGAGGCGCTGATCGAGAGGTACGGCATCGAGATCGACGTCGACGCGGAACTCGACGCGCGCAGCACGACCGGACAGGCCGGGTTCTGGGCGCTGTTCAGCAAGGACCACCTGCGCAGCACGGTGTTCGCGAGCGTCTTCTGGGCGGCCCTGGTACTGCCGTACTTCGCCATCGGCACGTTCTGGACGCAGGTCTTCGACGCCCTGCACATGGGTGACAACGCGGTCGCGGCGCTGCTCGTCTACTCGTTCACCGCGGTCGCCGGGGTCACGGCCGGCTGCCTGGTCGTGGACCGCATCGGCCGCCGCAGGCTGCTGATCCCGCCGTTCTGGATCACCGCGGCCTGTCTGGCCCTGGTCGCGGTCTGGCCGCACTCGACGCCCGTCATCGTGGGCGGCTTCCTCTTCTTCATCTTCCTCAACGCGGCCTCCAGCGCACTCACCGCCGTCTACCCGCTGGAGGTCTTCCCCACCTCCCTGCGTGCTACCGGCGTCGGCTTCGCCACCGCGATGAGCAGGGTCGGCGCGGCCGTCGGCACCTTCCTGCTGCCGATGGGCCTCGACCGGTTCGGAGTGGAGTTCGTCCTGCTCGTCGGCGCCGGGGTGCTCGCGCTCGGCGGTCTGGTCTCCCAGTTCCTGGCCCCCGAGACCACGGACCTGGACCTCGCGAAGGCGGCACGGTCGGCCCGTGGGCCGGCGGGCGGCTGACCTCTCCCGACGTGACGCGGCTACGGCTTCTGCGTGAGTACGGTGACGCCGAGTCCGTCGGCCGACTCGATCTGCGGGAGCCTGTGGAAGTACATCACCGCGTCCTTGTGCTGGGGCTCTTCCTTGTTGGGGCCTCCGCCGACGAGCATGCCCAGCAGGACGGCGTTGCCCTTGTCGTCGAGCCGGTACACCGGCGAGCCGGAGTCACCCTTCAGGGGGCCGGACGAGACCTGCTTGGTGGCGGCCGCGAGGCCGACGGTGCAGTCGTGGGTGTGCCCCGGTTCCTCACTGCACAACGTGCCGTGATCCGGGGTCCGGACCTCGAACCCGCAGTTCACCTTGGTGACCATCCCGCTGTAGCAGACCATGTCCCCTTGCGCGACGGAGCCCTTGCCGACCACCCGGACCGCGCTGGGGACCTGGGGATCGACCCAGATCGTGGCCGCGTACGTCTGCGGTCCGGACTGCCCGCGCACACCGGTGATCAGCTCCATGTCGTGGTGTCCGTCGGGAACACCGTCCTCGAATCTCACGACCGTGACCGTGCCGAAGTCGATGGCTCCGCCGGACCGGTCGTGGCCGGAACCGAGGTCGGTGTCCTTCTTGAAGCAGTGCCCGGCGGTCACCATGCCCTTCTTCCCGGGGTCGGCGTTGAACCGCACGGCGAATCCCGAGGTGCAGTGGTAGTCGCTCTCCTTCACGGTCGGGAAGACGGAGAGGGCTGCACCGCCGAAGTGCGGTTGTACGTCGTTGGCCCGGCCGTACGGCGCCGGTTCGGCCAGCGGGCGTGGGGCGTGGAGCGCCGACGGCACCAGGCTGAGACAGCCCACGGCGGCAAGGGCGACAGCATAACCGGTGGGTGTCCGCATCCGCATGGGCCGCCTCACAGTTCGATGTCGATGACGATGCCGCCGAGCAGACCGCGCCTCGCGGGCACGTAGTCGGCGTGCACCAGCCGGCGGGCCACCGGGACGGGCGTGCCGCCCACGGTCACGGTCTCCGTGGCGGTGTCCGGGTCGCTCTGGTGGAGCTCGTGTTCCTCGACCAGGAACCGGTAGCGGGCGAGCAGTTCGGTGGGCCGGTCGGGGAAGTCGACCGACCAGGCGAAGCCGGTGCCGTCGGCCCGGCAGGTGAGCTCGACCGGGTCGCCGACCGGCGTCCAGTCGAGTTCGTCGCCTGCGGTCAGCTTCTGCAGGGTGGCCCGGACCCGCCGGCTCCCGGCCACCGCGGCCGGCCCCGTGCCGATCCGCCGGCCGAGGTCGTTCCAGGTGGTCGGGCCGGACAGGCGCAGCCGGGCACGGTTGTCGGCCGTGCCGGCGGTCACGGACCGGGGCGGCGGCAGCTGGCCGAACTCGGCGACCACGGCCTTCGACAGCTCGAGACCGGGCAGGGCGAAGGGCTGGTAGCGGGCGACCGCCGGCCGCAGGAACGGGAAGTAGGCGGTGCCCCCGGCCGCGCCCGGGTCCACGTCGATGTCGACGTACCAGAGGCGCCGGTCGGTGTCGTACACCGGTGTGTACGCGGCGACGGACACCGTCACCGGGGTGGTGCCGGTGGACTCGGCGAGCGGCAGGCCGGTGGCCGTGACCGTCGGGTTCGGGAAGACGGCGGCCGACGGCGGGGGCAGGGGCGTGGTGTCCGCCCACACCGGGTCGATGCCCCAGCGGGTGGCGTACTCGTCGGGCAGCGTGCCGGCCGGATCCAGGAGTACGGCGAGGAGTTCGTCGTCGCCGGAGGAGTACCACGGGCGGTTCAGGTAGAGCCGCAGGCCCGCGAGGTGCCGGGTCCTGGTCACCGTACGGGTGTCCCGGTCGACCGCGGTGGACCAGCGGAACGTGGGCACCAGATGGCTGACGTCGGGCGGCTCCGGGCGCCGTGAGCTGGGCACGGGCACCGCGACGCCCGGACCGGTGCGGGTGACGAGTTTCGGGTCGTCGGTGATGGTCGGGTGGAAGTACTCGCGGAACCGGGTCATCGCCGTCGGCGTGTAGGTGAGGTTCCGGTGCCGGGTGTCGCCGAACTCGTGGGAGACGGAGGCGAATCCGAAGTCGGCGTCCGCCGGGATCGTGGTGTCCTCCAGGTGGGCGAGGTGGGTGAAGCGCTGCGGGCCCGCCTGCGTGACGTCGTCGACCCACTCGCTCCAGGCGCCCTCCACGGCCACCGTCGCGGTGCTCTCCACGTGCACCAGCAGGGTGCTCGCCAGCAGCGCGGACGTCTGCTCCGGACCCCGGTCCACGCGCGGCCGGTCCAGCTCCGGCGGGCGCAGCGGCTTCTCCACCGCGTGCACCAGGTCCAGCCGCACCCACGGCGTGAGCAGCCAGTTCTCGCCCGCAGCGCTGAGCCGCGCGACCAGGTCCCGGTCGCGCTGCGGGAGTCCCGCCCAGTAGTCGGAACGGGTCAGCAGCGCCCACAGGTTGAACAGCGGCAGGTCGGCGGGGTCGAGGTAGCAGCTGACGTAGACGCGGGCGGTCTCGCCCTTCGTGAGATACACGGTCAGCCGGCGCCACAGCGGGTTGTCCTCGACCCGTGGTTCGTCGTCGCCCTCCTCGATGCGCAGCACGAACGGCCTGGCCTGCGGCCAGGGGCCGGTGAAGGGGAAGAGGTGGTCGCCGGTGGTGCCCGGCAGTCCGCGCAGACAGACGCCGCGGGCGAGCGGGTCCGGCAGGTAGGGCAGCAGCAGCTGATCGCGGTCGTGGATCACGAACTCGCCGGTCTTCAGGCCCGCACCCCGGTGGGCCAGCGGCAACGCGGTGAGCGGCTCGGTGTCATGGACGCTGTGCTTGGCCACCCGGATCTCCCGGAACCGCAGCAGGTCGGTGCTGGAGTCGGGGTCGTCCGGGTCGCTGACCACGGTGTCCAGGAACGACCCGGACTCCCGGGCGGCGGAGGCGAAGTAGCGCCGGCGCACCTCCTCGGTGACGTCCGGGCCGAACGCCGCGTCGTAGCAGCCGTGTTCCTCGGCCATCCGCAGCGCGCACTTGGGCGGTGCGATGTGCCGCTCGTCGCGGTAGCCGTAACTGCGGTCCAGGTGGTCGACGCCGGTGTCGATGCCGTGGTCCGGGACGTCCGAGCGCCGCACGCTGTACGCGAGCGCGGAGACCTCCGTGCCGTCGTCCTCGACGGTGCTCCTGATTACCAGCCGCTCTGCCGACTCGCCTTCGTTGAAGGGCTTCGACGGTACGACCACCGGCTGCGGCACTGGCTCCCAGCGCCGGTAGGTGACCGCCGGGGTGGCCGTCTCCGCGGGGGTCTCGGCGGTGTGGTCGAGGCTGTTGCCGGCCAGGTCGACGGCGCGTGCCCGCAGCCGGTAGGTCCGGCCGTAGCGCAGCGCGGGCAGGCTGCCGGGCTGGGCGGTGAACCGGGTCTCCAGCGGTACGTCCGGGGAGACCTCGGGGGCCACCGCCTCCGGCCGGTCGCTGAGGCCGATCGTGCGGCCCGGGCGGGCGGCGACCAGGCTCCAGCCCTCCCAGCCGAACAGCGCCTGGTGGCCGTAGAGTTCGTCGGCCCCGGGCGACTGCCTGGTCACCGCGCTGGTCTTCACGTGGCCCTCGTCGGGCCGGACGGCGAGCGGCACGGGCGCCTCACCGGGGCGGCGGACGGTGTAGGTGCCCTGGCGCCGGCACAGGGAGTGCCAGCTGTGCACCTCTCCGGTCGGGTCGGCGACACCGACGTCCACCCGGTAGCCGCGTACCAGGTCCTCGGCGTGCAGGACGGGGTCGGCGGTGCCTGCGGTGCGCTCGCCGTCGGCGCCGATCCGGCCGGCCAGCCGGTGGTCGCCGTCGGCGCACAGCACGGTGAGGCCGCTGCCGCGGGCGGCCGGGGTGCCGGTGCCCAGCTGTTTGCGGGCCGGTGCCGTGTCGTCGAGCGGGCCCTGGTCCAGCGCGTCGAGCGCCCGGGCGTAGTCGACGTGCTTGAGCGCCGCGCCGTCCACATCGAGGTCGGTGACCCGGAAGGCGTCGGAGCCGAGGTCGAGCGTCCGGCCGCGCAGGACGCCCTCGTCGGCGGACAGGGGCTCGAACCGGCTCCCCGCCCGGTAGCGCAGCCTGGTCGCCGGACGCAGTCCGGGGGCGTGCAGCCGGTCCCGGTCGGGGTGCCCGGCGAAGGAGACCTGGACCGCGCCCTCGTCGGCCAGTCCGGGCGGTGCGGTGAAGACCAGGTCCAGGACGAGTCCGAACCTGCGCTGCAGCTCGGGGTAGTCGGCGAGGAGGGTGCACGCCTCGTGGAAGTCGACGCGGTGCGGCTCCGGTGCGGGCTGCGGGGCGGCCGTCCGCGCCGCCGGGGCCGGGGTGCGATCGAAGAAGCGGTGGGCCTCGGCGAACGCGAAGGTCCTGGCCTGCGCCTCGTAGTCCGGGTTGCCGGTGCGGCGCATGACGCGCGGGGTGTACGGCGACGAGCCCGCGGCCGCCTCGGCGCTCCCGGCGCTCCCGGCGCCGAGCAGGGTGTCGAGGGCGCGATAGGCCTCGCCGGGGTCGAGCGCGAAGTCCCGCACGCCCGGTCCGATCAGGTCCAGGACCGCGCCGGGCGCCGGGAACTTCCAGCCCTGGTCGAGATCCGGGTCCGGCGGGCCGCACTCGCTCAGCTCCTGTGCGGCGGCCTCCAGGCGCAGGCGCTGGGCGGTGGTGGCGACCGCGACCTCCCGGTACAGGCCGGTGACCTCGGTGTGCACCGCGGCCGCCGGATAGGAGCGGAGGGTCTGCTGAACCGGACCGACCGGGCCACCCGGACCGGCGGCGGCCCCGGTGGTCTGCTGCCCCGGCGGCCGTACCGGGGTGCTGTCGCGGAACAGCGCGGTCCAGGCCCCGCTGTCCGCGGGCGGGAACCGGTCGGTGCGGGCGACGGAACCGGCCGTGGCGATCACCGGGCCGCCCGGACTGCCCGGACTGCCGTAGAAGTCGAGGGACAGGTGGTTGACGAGGCCGTGCAGTGCGGTCGGCCAGTCGCGCATCCCCTCGTAGTCACCGAGCCGCGCGGACCCGGTGAGCAGCGGGGTGACCAGGACGGAGACCCGCAGGAGGTCGTGCCCGGCCGGGTCCTGGCCGGCGATGCCGTCGGGGAGCACGGTCCAGCGCAGGGCGCGTTGTGCGGTCACGGGGTCACCTTCGCGAAGGCGGTGCAGTACTCGGACACGGGATCCCGGTCCGCTCCGGTCACCGGGTCGGGGTAGAGGGACATCAGGTCGGCGAACGAGGGCGGGACGAGCGGTGGGGGATCGGTGGCCGGGACGAACCCCCCGGCCAGGGGTGCGGGAGCCGTGCCCGAGCCCGCGAACCGCTTCTCGCAGGTGATCTCCACCGACGCGGAGAAGAACCCGATCTCGATGCTGATCGACAGGGTGGCCCGGCCGACCGCGTAGCCGTCGCTGTAACCGAGCTCCAGATACAGCTCGATGGAGGCGGAGACCAGGCCGAGCACGTCGACCTCGCCGCGGGCCCGCAGATAGCCGACCAGCTTCACGCCCTTCGCGGTGTCCAGCCGGAAGTACACCCCGGCCATCACCGAGAGACTTCCGCTGGCCACCCCGAAGTTCATGGACACCGCGGCGCCGAACTCCAGGGCCGCCTCCAGCACGGTGATCTCCTGGGCGGAGAGCACGATGCCGAAGTACCCGCCGCCGCCCAGCATGGACACGGTCAGCCGGAACGGCGCCTCCCGGCGGCAGAACGCGAATCCGACCTCCAGCGCGCTGCCGAGGAACGGCACCTGGAGGGAGGCGCCGAGCGCGAGGTTCTCCAGGCTGAAGACGCCGACGGCCAGGTTCGGCAGCGGCATCGAGTAGTTCGCCGTGATGCCCGAGGAGGTCACCTCGACGGCCGGCGGATCGCTGAAGCCGTCCAGCGGGATCAGCTGCCGCAGGGTCTCCACGAACGACAGCTCGCCCACGAACCGGACGTGCCCGAACTTCACCTCGATGTCCGGCTTCCTGCCGATCCGCATGGTGAAACGGATCAGCTCGAAGTGGAGTTCCAGGCCCTGGAGCACACCGGGCACCAGGAGCAGATCGAAGTCGGACAGCGTGCAGGTCACGTCGGCGCCCTGCGGGACGCCCTCGCTCAGCGCGCCGCGCCGGTCCACCACGAGGGTGAGGTGTCCCGCGGCCTGCTCGTCGGAGAGCCGGAAGAGGGTGTTCGGGGCGTCCGGCCAGTCCTTGAGGTCCGGGGCCCATTCCATCCTCGCGTTCACCACCTCGGCGAGCTTGGCGCCCCTGGCGGCGAGCTGGACCGCGTCCTTGAGGGCCAGGGCACCGCCGACCGTGTCGTCCCAGGTCGCCACCTGCTGCTGGACCCGTTCCAGGACGGCCCGGACACCGGGGTCCGTGGCGGCGGGCAGCACGGTGCGGAGGTCGGTCAGCGCCGACGAGAAGACGTGGAACGCGTTCTCGACGTCCTCCAGCCCCGGTGCCTGGTCGTCGCCCTTGAGCGCGCCGACGACGAACTCCACCAGCGTGTCGGCGAAGATCGCCGCCGCGTCGGTCGTCCTGATCACCCGATCGGCGATCTCCGGGAACTGCCGCTCCAGCGCCGAGGTGAGCCCGCGCACCCGGCGCAGGTCGCCCAGGAACCCGGTGACGGCGTCGACCGTCTCGGAGAAGAAGTTGGGCGCCTGGAGGTTGTCCAGGCCGGTCGCCTCCAGCAGGTCCACCAACGGGATGACCCCGAACAACCGGGCGTTGGCGCCGAGCAGTTGGCCGAAGAACGCCGTCGGTTCGAAGCGGCCATCCGCGATCGCGGACCAGTCGTGCTCCAGGACGTCCGCCGCGTCGGCGCCCGCCGAGTCTGCGTCTGTCGCGTCTGCGCCCGCCACGCGGGGCAGTTGGGGCGCGGCGACCGGTCCGGTCAGCCGGGAGACGCCGGCCACGTCGAAACTCGGTGTCACCAGGGCCCCGGACCGGTCGGCGGCGTGGTGGAAGGACAGGGGCGCGGTGTAGAGGACGAGTTCGGCGAACAGCTCGCCGCGGTTGCCGTCCTCGAACGCGTGCTTCGCGTACGGGGCCGGGTAGCGCAGGGGCAGCGCGGACCGGAATCCGCTCAGCGACCGCACCTGCGGCAGCACCGCGCGCGCCCAGCGCAGCCGGGGGACGAAACGGGGGGCCTCCTCGCTGTCCCCGGCCAGCAGTTCGCCGGTGGTCTCCATGCCCCAGACGGACTCGGCGAGTTCGAGCGCGGTGTCGCCCGGCGAGGTGCTCGGTGCCATCGCCACCGACTGGCCGCGCAGGGCCGCGGTCACGCGTCCGACGGTCGTGGTCTCGTCCGGTGGGCCCGAGGTGGGGCCGGTGTCCTGGCGGTTGTAGTGGTCGGCGACGGCGGTCACGGCGTCGGGGGACTCGTGTGCCGTCTTCCCCAGGAACAGCAGCGGGACCTGGAACTCGACGAGCCTGCCGTCCCGGTCTACGGCGCTGACGGCGAACCGGAAGGCGTCCTCGGGGCGCGCCGGGTTCTTGCCGCTCGCGACCGGGAAGAAGGCGTGCTCGCCCGGCAGGATGCCGTCGAGGTTGACGGGTTCGGCGAGATCCGGGGTCACCTGGGTGAGCAACTGCACGCTGGTGAAGGGGAACAGCAGATGCAGCCGGTCCCGGGGCTCGGCACCGGGGCCGAGCACCTCCCGGTCGTAGGTGACGACCGGCTCCCGTACGACGACGAACATCCGCTGGCAGAGATAGGCGCCGTGGTCCGGACGGCCGGGGTCGAACTTGCGCTCGGTGACCTTGACCAGCTCGGCCCGGTGTCCGAAGGGGCACAGCCGCCCGGCGTACATGACCCGTACGTAGTGGTCCCGGCCGAGTGCCGCGCGGTGCCGCCACTGGGTGACGTCCAGCCCGGCCGGCGGTTTCGGCCAGCGGCCGAGCGAGTCGAGGCCGCCGCCGAGGGTGGACAGGGTCAGGCCGCGGACGTCCACCGGCTCGGGCGGGCGGTCGCCGGTGAGCGCGAAGTCCGAGGTGAGGTGGACCAGTTGGTGGCGGTCGCGGGAGTCCAGCGGCATCCGGAACTCGTACCGGCCGGGCGGGGGCAGGCTGATCCGGCCCGGTACGAAGTCGGGGTCCCGGGTCCACACGGCCCTCGCGGTCTCCTGCCGCAGCCGGGTGTACCAGAGGGCGATGCGCTCCTGCGGCTGCGCCGGGCCGAGCGCGGTGGTGTGCGTCCAGCGCGCGTCCTGGGTGGGGGACAGCAGCAGCCGGTACGGCAGTTCGATGCCGGTGCGCGGGTCGGCGGGGTCGGCGAAGGGGTTCTGCGGGCCCGGCGGTGGCTGTGGCGGGCCGGAGTGCGCCGACCGCGGCGGGCCGGCGTGGGCCGACGGCACTGGGGCGGGGTGCGGTGTGCCGAGGGGGCCGGTCAGCGCGGCCAGCGCGGTCTCCTCGCCGTACCGTGCGGTGAGTTCGGCCAGCGCGCGGACCGCCCGCAGGACGTGCTCGGCGGGCCGGCCCGCGAGCGCCTCGGCGAGCCGGGCGGTGGCGGCGGTGGGCGCGGCCGGTGCCACCGCGGCGTCGACCACGCGCAACGGCAGGGTGCGCATCGCGGTCAGCAGGCCGGTGGCGGAGTAGTCGATCCGGTCCTGTGCGCCGACCACGAAGACCAGCGTGCTGCGCCCGGCGATCCGCGCGAGCACGGGCGGGGCCGGGTGGGGTTCACCCGTTCCCGGTTCGTCCTCGGCCGGCAGTCCGGGGGCGGCCTCGAAGAACGCCTGCTCGGTGAGGTGCTGCGGTCCGAAGTCGACCACCAGCCGGCCCTCGACCGCCGGATCGGCTCGCTGGAGTGTTCGCCTGCCGAACGGGGAGGCGTCCAGGCGCAGCCCCGGGAAGCTGAATCGCAGATCCAGCAGATCGTCCGTACGTAACAGCCTGATGGGTGCTGGAGTGGGATTCGTTGAGGTCACCAGCCGCTCCTGCCCAGGTGAAGGGAGTCCGCCCCGGGCGATGACCGTAGCCTCGGTCCGACATGTAGATCAATGTGTAAATTCACCCGTAAGGGTGATCGTGTGGTGATGTGCATCCGGATGAGTGAATGAGGTCCATGGGTCTTGACAGTCTCGGTGACGCGACCCGAATGCAAAGCTTGCGGTGTCCGGTACGGCGCCGCACCCCCCGTCCGGACGTAGCGTGAGCCCGTCACCCATGCCCGTCCTCGCAGCAGCACCGGGAGTCCCAGATGGCCCGCTCCGAAGCCCGCGTCCCCACCGACCGCCCCGCCCGCTATGCCAAGCAGCTCGCCTCGCATCTCGGCCGCCGCTCGCAGACCACCTGGGACGAGGAGACCGGCACCGGCGGCATCGTCTTCCAGAACGGCACCGGCACCCTCACCGCGACCGAGGGCGCCCTGTTGCTCACCGTGGAGACGGACCCCGAGAACCTCGAACTCCTGGAGGGCGTGGTCGGCCGGCACCTGGTCCGCTTCGGTACCCGTGACGAACTCGTCGTCGCCTGGCACCGCGACAACGGGGAGCCGGGCACCACCCAGAGCAACCCCGGTGACCCGATGCCCCACTGAGCCGACCGGAAACGGGTTTGACGCTCGTCGGCGGCAGGCGGTCGGATGACGTCGATGAACACAGAGCAGATGCATCCCGGTACGCATCCCATCGACGACGACCTCGTACGGCGGCTGATCGCCGGGCAGTTCCCCCAGTGGGCGGGTTCGGCCGTCGAGCGGATCGCGTCCGGTGGCACGGTCAACGCCATGTTCCGGCTGGGGGACGACATGGTCGTACGGCTGCCGCTGGTGCAGGGTGGGGCCGGGGACGTGTCGAGGGAGCGGACCTGGCTGCCCGGACTCGCGCCGCAACTGCCCACGTCCATCCCCGAGGTGCTCGGGAACGGGGAGCCCGGCGAAGGGTATCCGTGGCCGTGGTCGGTGTACCGGTGGCTGGCGGGGGAGAACCCCCGGGCGGGAGCCCTGAACGAGCCGGTGCTGCTGGCCGAGGATCTGGCCGCGTTCGTGGCGGCGATGCGGAGCGTCACCCTGCCAGGTGCGCCGCAGGCCCATCGTGGCGGGCCGATCGCCTCGCTCGACGCGCAGACGCGGGCCGCGATCGAGGAACTGCGCGGAATCCCGGAGGAGGGCGTCGACTGCGATGCCGCCGCCACCGTGTGGAAGGAGGCGCTCGGGGCCCCGGACTGGGACGGGCCGCCCGTGTGGCTGCACGCCGATCTCATGCCGGGCAACCTGCTGGTGGACGGTGGCAGGCTGACCTCGGTCATCGACTTCGGGTGCGTGGGGGTGGGCGATCCGGCCTGTGACCTGTTCCCGGCGTGGAACCTGCTGCCGGCCGACGCGAGGGAAGCCTTCCGCGAGGCGCTGGACGTGGACGACGCGACCTGGATCCGCGGCCGTGGGCGGACGCTCTCGCAGGCGCTGATCGCGCTGCCGTACTACCGGAGGACGAACCCGGCGATGGCCGCCAACGCCCGGCACGTGATCCGGACGGTGCTGGCAGAGGGCTGAGGCCGGACAGCCCCTAGTCGAACTGGCTCGGCAGCGGTGCCGGGGTCTTGCCGGACAGGACTTGCTCGAGGCGCTGGTCGCCGTTCTGGACGGCCAGGGCGGTGCTGTCGTGGTCGACGCCGGAGAGGCCGCCGTTGGTGACCGCAGCCCCTGAGGCGCCGACGCGGAACGCCACGACGTCCAGGGTGGTCGTGGCGGGCTGCCCGTTCGAGGTGCCCTGGACGGTGACCGTGAGCGCCGCCAGCGCGTCGGCCACCTTGGGCGGTTCCTTGTACTCGACGACCTGAACGGTC
The DNA here is from genome assembly GCF_040643955.1 of Streptomyces sp. NPDC047061. Classification (NCBI taxonomy): domain Bacteria; kingdom Bacillati; phylum Actinomycetota; class Actinomycetes; order Kitasatosporales; family Streptomycetaceae; genus Streptomyces; species Streptomyces sp. NPDC047061. Next base: position 167,699 of record NZ_JBEYVI010000020.1, on the reverse strand, counting down.
CGCTTGCTGCCGTCCGATCCGGTGGCCGTGAACTGGTTGCACTTCTCCGGGAGCCCCTTCAGCCAGTCGATGGTGGCGTCCATCTGGGCCTGGCCGTAGTCCCCGACCTGGTACAGCATCCGGGAGTCGTCCGAGGTGAAGCCGCGCAGTCCGGAGGCGCCGGTGGCGCGGCCCAGCAGGGTGTCGGAGTAGAGGCTGTCCAGCAGCCGCTGGCAGTCGGCGGCGTCGGCCTTGCCGGTCAGGAAGTCGGCGACGTCGACCTTGCCGACCAGCAGCTGGTTGCGCCAGGTGGCGGCGTCGTTGGCCAGCTGCCAGTCGTCCTCGATGTCGGCCGGCGTGATCAGCGCGGCCTGCGCGCCCGCTCCGGTGAGGGCGGGGGTCGCCGACGGGGAGGCCGGACGCTCGGCGGCGGGGGAGACGGCCGCGGCCTCGGGGGAGCCGCTGTCGCCCGAACAGGCCGCCGCCGTGGCGAACAGCGTCCCCGCCGTCAGGGCCGTGGCGAGAACACGCGCGGGTCGGGACGGACGGTTCATCGCGACTGCCTCCTCGGGAACGCGGTAGGTCCCTCCACGCCACCACCGCCCGTGAGTGCCGACCACTCGCGCGTGCCATTCGGGTGAGTGTCATGATCAGGCCGCCGCGATCCGTACCCGCCGGCTGCCGCAGCGCGGGCACACCGCGTCCGTGAGCGGCGACGGTACGGCCCGGCCGGCCTCGTCGACGTACTCCAGGGTGCTCTGCAGGTCGGGGTCGGCGACCGGGTCGGTGAAGAACACCGCCTGGAAGGTGGCCTCCCAGCCGTGTCCGCACCGCCCGCAGTGGAACGCGAAGGTCTCGGGCACGGCGCCGGGCACGGGCCCGGGACCCGGGGGCTCGGTCATCGGTTCCGGCTCCTGTCACTAGGCCTCCGTCGGCCTCCGACACCCAGCGCACCGCCCCGCCCGTCGGGAGGCAAGTCGGGGCCGGGTGTCCCAGGCGTGGACGCCCCCTTGACGCCGGGCGGAGGCCGATCGACACTCCAGATGGGAATCCTAGTGAAAAGGTAGGGAAAGATGGGTCGCCTGCGCACGCTCACCGGCAGACACCGCCGCGAGAGCCCCGCGCCCTGGGCCGGCCCCCTGCTCACCTCCCGCCGCCACATCGACCTGCTGCGGGTGTGCGGCGCCACCGGCCGCAGAGGCTGAGCACCCGATCCCGGCCGTACGGGCCGAGCGCCCGCCCGCCTGGACTCACCAGGACGCACCGGAACCCACTCAGATCCCACTGAACCCACCGCCGAACGCTTCCGCCGCGCGTACGTCCGCGCGCCCGCCCCTGGGGAGACGCATGTCCATCGCTCCACTCACCGCCCTGCCCTCCGTCCGCACCGCCCCCGCCTTCCGGGGCCGCATCGGCCGGGATGCGCGCAGCGGCCACTACGCCGTGCCGCGCCGCTATCGGCTCCACCTCTCCACCGCCTGTCCGGACGGCCTCCGGATCGCCGTCGGCCACAGCCTGCTGGCCCTGGACGACTGTTGTCCGGTCACCTTCCTGCCCGCCGTCCCGGACTGTCCCGACGGCAGCCATCCGGCGCTGCGCCCGCTGTACGAGGCCAGCGCCCACCACTACTCGGGACCGGCACTCGCGCCGGTGTTCAGTGACGACTGGTCCGGACGGATCGTCAGTACCCACAGCCGGGACATCCTGCGCGACCTGGACCAGCACTTCGGCGACGGCGTCGCCCGGCTCTACCCGTGCGGTGCCGAGGCCGAGATCGAGGCCGTCGAGCGGCTCTGTGCCGAGGACATCGAGCAGGCCGCACAGCGGGCCGGCCGCGAGGGCGGCGACCCGGAGGCGCTTGAGGTGCTGCTCACCGCCCTGGACGGTCTCGAGCGCCGGCTGACCGGCGTGGAGTTCCTGGTCGGTGGTCAACTCACGGCCGCAGACATCGAGTTGTGGGTGACCCTGGTGCAACTCGACACCGTGCACCGCAACCACCTGGACGCCGCCGCCGTGCACGCCATCGCCGGCCACCCGGTGCTGTGGGCCTACGCCCGGCGGCTGGCCGCCCACCCGGCCTTCGGCGTCCACCTCGACCTCGACGGCATCGCCCGCCGCCACCACGGCCGTTGCCAGGGCCTGGAGGCCGCCGGCGCGGCTGTCCAGATCCTGGACTGGGCGGGTCACGCGGCGGACGCTCCCGGCGTTTCGCGCAGGTGAGAGCGGCCCGAACCGTTTCGCCAGTCGGACAGGCGTTGACATTCGTTCGGGCAACTGCGTTACTTACGCACCAGAACGGTCAAGAGCGTCAGCGTCAAGCCCTGGCTTGCTGACCGGCAACCCTCGCATCGCGGTGGGGTGCCCCAGGTGACGACCGGACCGACGACGTTTCGGCAAGCGACGATTCGGTAAGCGCGAGGCCCCCCGGGGCCGGCACGACAGTGACAGGTGACGGACATGTACGCAGCTTCCAGGACGGCCCAGCGCCGCGCCGAGGGCTGCGTACGCCCGTACCCGAGCCCGCTCGTCGCCGACCGCGCCGTCGACCTGCTCCGTGTCAACAGCGCCCTGTGTAGCGCGTGTACCGCACCGGGCTGTGCCCGCTGTCGGGTCTGACCAGGCCTTTCCGCCGGTTTCCCGCAGCTTCGCACCCCAGCGTCCCCGTCGAGACACCGGCCGCCCGGTGTGCCGCCGTCCGCCCAGCCCCCGTGCCCGCGCGCCTCCGCGCACCGTGCCGTGCCCGAACACGGCCCGGTGCGCGGCCTCCGCCGTGGGACACGTGGGCGTCCGACTCCGCCGGAGCCCGCCATGAGTGAACCCCCAGGCGCCACGATCGCCGCCCCCGAGGCGCCCCCCGCAGCCGACGAACCGTCAAAACCCCTCGCCGCACAGCGAGTTCTTCCGCTGCGCAGGCCCGGACGATGGATAGCCACCGCCGTCGTCCTGGTCCTCGTCGTCCAGTTCGCCCACGGACTGGCGACCAACCCCTTCTACCAGTGGGACCGCTTCGGCTACTGGTTCCTGCGGCCGACCATCCTCGACGGACTGGTCATCACCCTCGAAGTCACCGCCTACAGCGCGGTGTTGGGCCTCCTCGGCGGCATCCTGCTCGCCCTGGCCCGGCTCTCCAGGAGCCCGGTGCTGCGCGCGGTCAGCTGGACGTACGTCTGGGCGCTGCGCTCCATACCGCTCATCGTGGTCCTGCTCTTCCTCTACAACTTCAGCGCCCTGTACAAGACGTTGAGCATCGGCGTCCCCTTCGGGCCGGCCTTCTTCTCCTTCGACGAGTCGAAGCTCGCCACCGACATGGTCGTCGCCGTCATCGGCCTCAGCCTCAACGAGGCCGCCTACGCCGCCGAGGTGGTCCGCGGCGGCATCCTCTCCGTGGACCAGGGCCAGCACGAGGCGGCCGCCGCGCTCGGCCTGCCCAAGGGCTACCAGTTCCGGAAGATCGTGTTCCCGCAGGCGCTCAGGTCGATCACCCCGAACTACGTCAACCAGCTGATCGGCTTGATCAAGAGCACCTCGCTGGTCTTCTACGTCTCCCTGCTCGACCTGTTCGGCTCCGCGCAGAGCATGGGCTCCACCTATCCCGGCGACATCGTGCCGCTGCTCCTGGTGGTGACCGTCTGGTACCTGATCCTGACCAGCGTCGTCTCCGTGATCCAGTTCTACGTCGAGCGGTACTACGCCCGGGGCGCCACCCGCACGCTGCCGCCGACCCCCCTGCAGAAACTGCGCACCGGTCTCACCGACCTGCGCGCCCGCATCCGCCGGGAGGCCGCGGTATGACCATCACCGACACCCTGGAGACGGCCCCGGCCGCCCTGGAGATCAACGGCGTCCACAAGTGGTACGGCACCCACCGCGTCCTGGACGGCATCGACCTGACCATCCGCCCCGGCGAGGTCACCGTCGTCCTCGGCCCGTCCGGCTCCGGCAAGTCCACTCTCCTGAGGGTCGTCAACCACCTGGAGAAGCCCGAGATCGGCCATGTCAGCATCAACGGCGAGCCGATCGGCGTGAAGCGGCAGGGCGACCGGCTGAAGGAGCTGAGCGAGCGCGCCATCCTGGCCCAGCGCGGCCGGATCGGCTTCGTCTTCCAGAACTTCAACCTCTTCCCGCACCTCACCGTGCTGGAGAACGTGGCTGCCGCCCCGGTCGCCACCGGAAAGCTCAGCAAGCCGGAGGCCCAGGCCCTGGCCAAGGAACTCCTGGAGCGGGTCGGTCTCGGCGAGCGCATCGGCGCCTACCCCCGCCAGCTCTCCGGCGGCCAGCAGCAGCGGGTGGCCATCGCCCGCGCCCTCGCCCTGCGCCCCGGCGTGATCCTCTTCGACGAGCCGACCTCCGCCCTGGACCCCGAACTCGTCGGTGAGGTCCTCGCCGTCATCAAGGACCTGGCGACCAGCGGCACCACCCTCGTCATCGTCACCCACGAGATCGGCTTCGCCCGCGAGATCGCCGACCGGGTCGTCTTCATCGACGGCGGCCGGATCGTCGAGCAGGGCCCGCCCTCCCAGGTGCTCGACAAGCCGCAGCACGAGCGGACCAGGGACTTCCTCAGCAAGGTCCTCTGAACCGCCGTACCCCCAGATCTCCCCCCACGTCTCTCTCATCTCACCCAGTCACAAAGGACGACCATGCCTGCCCACTTCACCCGACGCAGCCTGATACGCGGCATCATCGCGGCGACCGCGGTCGCCTCCCTCGCCACCGGGCTCGCCGCCTGCGGGGGCGACAGCGACGCGGCCACCACCACCTCAGCCGCCAAGACCGGCGAGGTCGTCGTAGGACAGGTCTCCAACGGCGCCGCAACCCAGACCACGATCAAGGTCTCCGAGGTCAAGTCCATCAGCGCCGAACTGCCCGACTCCGTCAGGAAGAGCGGCAAGCTCGTCATCGGCGAGGGCGCCCTGCCCGCCGGGTTCCCGCCGCTGGCCTACGTCGGCAGCGACCAGAAGACCCTCACCGGCTCCGAGCCCGACCTCGGCCGCCTGGTCGCCGCGGTCTTCGGCCTCAAGTCCGAGATCCAGAACGCCACCTGGGAGAACATGTTCGTCGGCATCGACAGCGGCAAGGTCGACGTGGCCTTCTCCAACGTCACCGACACCGAGGAGCGCAAGAAGAAGTACGAGTTCGCCTCCTACCGGCAGGACAACCTCGCCTTCACCGTCCCGAAGAAGAGCACCTGGAACTTCGACGGCGACTACGAGAACCTCGCCGGCAAGACCGTCTCCGTGAGCGCCGGCACCAACCAGGAGAAGATCCTCCTGGAGTGGAAGAAGAAGCTGGAGAGGGAGGGCAAGAAGCTCACCGTCAAGTACTTCCAGGACAGCAACAGCGTCTACCTGGCCCTGTCCAGCGGCAAGATCGACGCCTACCTCGGCCCCAACCCCGGCATCGCCTACCACAACAAGCAGACCGAGAACACGCCCAACGCCACCCGCACCGCGGGCACCTACTCCGGCGCGGGCGCCAGCCTCCAGGGCCTGATCGCGGCCACCGCGAAGAAGGACAGCGGCCTCGCCAAGCCCCTCGCCGACGCCATCAACTACCTGATCGAGCACGGCCAGTACGCCCAGTGGCTCAAGGCCTACAACCTCTCCAACGAGGCCGTCGCCAAGTCCGAGGTGAACCCGCCCGGACTGCCCCTCGACAACTCCTGATCCCTGTCGAAGAGCAAACCCGCTGGTTGAGAAAGGACTTCGCCTCCGTGACTCTCCACACCGGCCTTCGCGGAGGCGGAGCCCCTCCCGCTCCGCGCACGTCCCCGCTCGACAACGCCGCCTGGTCGGCCCTCGCCGGCCCGCACGCCCACCTCGCCGAGCGCAGCGAGATGGGGGTCCCCCCGGCCGAAGGCTGGGGGAGGCTGCGGCCGCCCGGCTGGACGGAGATCAGCGCCGTCTGCACCGACCCGGAGCACCGGGGCCGGGGACTGGCCACCCGGCTGATCCGCGCGGTCGCCGCCGGGATCCGGGAACGCGGCGACACCCCGTTCCTGCATGCGGCCCCGGGCAACGCCAACGCGATCCGGCTCTACGAGTCGATCGGCTTCACCGAGCGGCTGCGCGGCCGCACCCTGCTGGTGCGCAGCCCGGGAACAACCACGGAAACCGGTCGGTTGTGACTCACGACGAGATGTACGCGGAGCAGGCCGGAAGATCTGGGAGGTGCGGGCCGTGACACGTGTCCCCAGCCCCAGCCGCCGTACCGTCCTGCACTCACGGCCGCACATCGACCTCCAGCGCGTGGCCGGCGCGCTCTGTTGTTCCTGACCTGCTGTCCCAGCTGCGCCCCTCCCTCCGGCGCGCCCTCGTACGGACCCTCAGGAAGGCACCCCTGTGTCCTCATCTCCCGCTTCCCACCTGCACCTCGCCGTCGCCCTGGACGGCACCGGCTGGCACCCGGCGTCCTGGCGCGAGCCGGTCGCCCGCCCCCGCGACCTGTTCACCGCGGGCTACTGGGCCGACCTGGTCGCCGAGGCCGAGCGCGGCCTCGTCGACTTCGTCACCTTCGAGGACGGCCTCGGCCTGCAGTCCTCGCACTACGGCGAGCTCGACGGCCGCACCGACCAGGTCCGCGGCCGCCTGGACGCCGTCCTGATCGCAGCCCGGATCGCGCCCCTGTCCAGCCACATCGGCCTGGTGCCGACGGTGATCGCCACCCACACCGAGCCGTTCCACATCTCCAAGGCGATCGCCACCCTGGACTACGTCAGCACCGGCCGCGCCGGGCTGCGGGTGCAGATATCCGCCCGCCCGCACGAGGCGGACCACTTCGGCCGGCGCGCCTTCCCGCCGATCGACCTGGCGGAACTACGGTCCCCCGCCGGGCAGGAGCGGCTCACCGAGCACTTCGACGAGGCCGCCGACCACGTCGAGGCCGTGCGCCGGCTCTGGGACAGCTGGGAGGACGACGCCGAGATCCGGGACGCCGCCACCGGCCGCTTCATCGACCGCGACAAGCTGCACTACATCGACTTCGAGGGCCGCCACTTCAGCGTCAAGGGCCCCTCCATCACCCCGCGCCCGCCGCAGGGCCAGCCGCTCGTCACCGCCCTCGGCCACCAGACCGTCCCCTACCGGCTGATCGCCCGCCAGGCCGACGTCGGCTACGTCACCCCGCAGGACGCCGCCGACGCCCGCGCCATCGTCGCCGAGATCCGCACCGAGCAGGAGGCCGCCGGCCGGGCCGGGGACACCGTGCACGTCTTCGGCGACCTGGTGGTCCTCCTCGACGACGACCAGGCCACGGCTGTCGCCCGCAAGGAACGCCTCGACGCCCTCGACGGCGGCGCGTACACCAGCGACGCCCGCATCTTCACCGGCACGGCGGCCCAACTCGCCGATCTCCTCGAAGAGTTCGCCGCCGAGGGCCTCACCGGTTTCCGGCTCCGCCCCGCCGTCCTCGGCCACGACCTGCCGCGCATCACCGCGGACCTGGTCCCCGAACTCCAGCGCCGCGGCCGCTTCCGCACCGCCTACGAGGCGGACACCCTGCGCGGCCTGCTCGGGCTCGCCCGCCCCGCCAACCGCTACGCCGCCGCTGCCACCGCCTGAGCCGGAAGGACCGCACCCGACATGAGCAAGCCGCTGAAGCAGATCCACCTGGCCGCGCACTTCCCGGGCGTCAACAACACCACCGTGTGGAGCGACCCGGCCGCCGGCAGCCACATCGAGTTCAGCTCCTTCGCGCACTTCGCGAAGACGGCCGAACGCGCCAAGTTCGACTTCCTGTTCCTCGCCGAGGGCCTGCGACTGCGCGAACAGGGCGGGAAGATCTACGACTTGGACGTCGTCGGCCGCCCCGACACCTTCACCGTCCTCGCCGCGCTGGCCGCCGTCACCGACCACCTCGGTCTCACCGGCACCATCAACTCCACCTTCAACGAGCCCTACGAGGTGGCCCGCCAGTTCGCCAGCCTCGACCACCTCTCCGGCGGCCGGGCCGCCTGGAACGTGGTCACGTCCTGGGACGCCTTCACCGGCGAGAACTTCCGGCGCGGCGGCTTCCTGCCGCAGGACGAGCGCTACTCCCGCGCCAAGGAGTTCCTCGCCACCACCCACGAGCTCTTCGACTCCTGGCACGGCGACGAGATCCTCGCCGACCAGGCCACCGGCACCTTCCTGAGCGACGCCAGGGCCGGCTCCTTCGTGCACAAGGGCGCCCAGTTCGACATCCACGGCCAGTTCAACGTGCCACGTTCCCCGCAGGGCCGCCCGGTGATCTTCCAGGCAGGCGAGTCGGACGAAGGCCGCGAGTTCGCCGCGTCCGGTGCCGACGCGATCTTCAGCCGGTACGCCACCCTCGACGCCGGCCAGGCCTTCTACACCGACGTGAAGTCCCGCCTCGCCAAGTACGGCCGCCGCCCCGACGAGCTGCTGATCCTGCCCGCCGCCAGCTTCGTCCTCGGCGACACCGACGAGGAGGCCGAGGAGATCGCCCACCAGGTGCGCCGCCAGCAGGTCAGCGGGGCGACCGCCCTCAGGCACCTGGAGTTCGTCTGGAACCGGGACCTGTCGTCGTACGACCCGGAGGGCCCGCTGCCCGACGTCGACCCGCTGGTCGGCGAGGACCACATCTCCCGGGGCCGCGCGCAGGTCCGGATGTACCGCGACCCGGTCGCCATCGCCCGCGAATGGCGTGAGCTCGCCGAGGCCAACAAGTGGTCCATCCGCGACCTCGTGATCAACACCGGCAACCGGCAGACCTTCGTCGGCTCCCCGGCCACCGTCGCCCGCACCATCAACGACTTCGTGCAGGCCGACGTCTCCGACGGCTTCATCCTGGTCCCGCACATCACCCCCGGCGGCCTGGACACCTTCGCCGACACGGTCGTGCCGCTCCTCCAGGAGCAGGGCGTCTTCCGCACCGAGTACGAGGGCACCACCCTGCGCGACCACCTCGGCCTCGCCCACCCCGACGAGCCCCGGGGCGAGCGGGTGGCGTCGTGAGGTTCCTCGCGATCACCCTGATCGTGCACCGCCCGGATCCGGTCACGGGGCGACAGAAGTCCACCCACGACCGGTTCCGCGAGGTCCTCGACAACGCCGTACTGGCCGAGGAGTTGGGCTTCGACGGCTTCGGGGTGGGGGAGCGGCACGAGCGTCCGTTCATCTCCTCCTCCCCGACGGTCGTGCTCAGCCACGTCGCCGCGCTCACCCGCCGCATCCGGCTCTTCACCGCGGTCACCACCCTGAGCCTGCTGGACCCCGTCCGTGCGTACGAGGACTACGCGACCCTCGACCACCTCTCCGAGGGCCGCCTCGACCTGATCATCGGCAAGGGCAACGGCTCCGCCCAGCGCGAGCTGTTCCATGTCACACCCGAGGACCAGTGGGACCGCAACGCCGAGAGCTACGAGGTGTTCCGGCAGCTGTGGCGGCAGGACAAGGTGACCGCGAAGACCCGGTTCCGGCCGGAGCTGACCGACGCCGAGGTCTGGCCGCGCCCCTACCAGCGGCCGGTCCGGGTCTGGCACGGCAGCGCCACCAGCAAGGAGTCCGTCGACCTCGCCGCCCGCTACGGCGACCCGCTGTTCTCCGCGAACGTCACCAACCCCGTCGAGCCGTACGGCGAGTTGGTCCGGTACTACCGGGAGCGCTGGGAGCACTACGGCCACGACCCGGCGGACATCGCGGTCGGCGCGGGTTCGGCGGGCCTCCTGGTGGCGCCCACCAGCCAGCAGGCGCTGGCCGCCTACCGCCCGGTGTTCGAGGCGAACCTGGCCTTCTTCCGCCGGGCCGGGCTGCCGGTCGTCTTCGAGACCCTGGAGGACTTCGTCGAGCGCAGCTCCGCGCTCATCGGCAGCCCGCAACAGGTTATCGAGAAAGTCCACCGCTACCACGAGCAGTTGGGCCACACCGTCCTGCATCTGCACGCCGACGCCAGCGGACTGACGGACGCTCAGCACCGCGACTCGCTGGAGCTGTTCCAGTCGGCGGTGGCCCCGGTCCTGCGCAGGGACATCCCCGACCCACCGTTCCCGTGGGCACCCGTACACCCGGCCGCCGAGGAGCCCGCCCATGTCTGACATCCCGCTCGGCGTCCTCGACCTGGTGCCGATACCGAGCGGTGCCACCGCCGCCGACGCCCTGCGCAACTCCGTCGAACTCGCGCGGCGTACCGAGGAGTTCGGCTACGCCCGCTACTGGTTCGCCGAGCACCACCTCAACCCCGGGGTGGCCGGCACCTCCCCCGCGGTGGTCCTGGCGCTGACCGCCGCCGCGACCTCCACGATCCGGCTCGGCTCCGGCGCCGTACAGCTCGGACACCGCACCGCGCTGTCCACAGTCGAGGAGTTCGGCCTCCTGGACGCCGTCCACCCGGGCCGCCTCGACCTGGGCCTGGGCCGCTCCGGCGGCCGCCCGCCGGGCGAGAAGGCAGCCGCGCCGACGGCGACCCCGGTGGTCGACGGCCGGGCCCCCAACGGCCTGGTCGTCCCGCCCCGCTTCTCCTTCGCCCACCTCCTCCGCTCGCCCCGGTTCGCGCTCCACCGCAAACTGCTCCTGCTGCCGAACGCCGAGTCCCAGGACTACGCCGAACAGATCGACGACATCCTCGCGCTGCTCGCCGGGACCTACCGCACCGAGGACGGCGTCGAGGCCCACGTCGTCCCGGGCGAGGGTGCCGAGGTCGAGGTGTGGATCCTGGGCAGCAGCGGTGGCGAGAGCGCACAGGTCGCGGGCGAACGGGGGCTGCGCTTCGCCGCCAACTACCACGTCAGCCCGGCCACGGTCCTGGAGGCGGTGGACGGCTACCGCGCGTACTTCCAGCCCTCGGACGTCCTCGACAAGCCGTACGTCAGCGTCTCCGCCGACGTCGTGGTCGCCGAGGACGACGCCACCGCCCGCGAACTCGCCACCGGCTACGGCCCCTGGGTCCGCAGCATCCGTACCGCCGAGGGCGCCATCCCCTTCCCCACCCCCGAGGAGGCCCGGGCGCACGTCTGGACGGACGAGGACCAGGAGCTGGTCCAGGACCGCCTCGACACCCAGTTCGTGGGATCTCCGCAACACGTCGCCGACCGCCTGGAGCAGCTCCAGGAGGCCACCGGCGCCGACGAGTTGCTCATCACCACCATCACCCACGACCAGGCCGACCGAGTCCGCTCGTACGAACTCCTCGCGGCGGAGTGGCGCCGGCGCTGAGACTCACACCTGCGCGGCCACCAGCTCAAGGAGCCGGTGGCCGACCGTTCCCGCAAACCACTCGGCGTGGCCGACGTAGTACGCGTAAGCCAGCCGGGCGTTCTCCCGTGACCGGGTGACGCCGTGGAAGTAGTCCAGCTCGGACAGGGCGAACTCGGCGTGGACCAGGGGGAGAAGGGCGGGCAGGGCAGCCGACTCGGCGGCGGTGAGCGGGCGTACCGACTGATATCCCCGGAGCAGTTCGACCGCGTGCTTCTCCTGGACCGGGCGGTCAGGGGCCAGCCACTGCACGGTGTTGCGTTCCAGGGCGGTGGCCAGGTCGTGCACGGCGGTGGTGCGGTCGCTCATGCCGAAGTCCAGGACCGTGGCGACCTCGCCGGCCTCGTCCCAGAGGAGGTTGGAGGCGTGCCAGTCGTTGTGGGTCCACAGGGGGGTGAGACCCGGGAGGTGCGGTGCCAGTCGCTCATGGAGCGGGAGCAGCACGCGGTGGGTGTCCTCGTGCCAGGGGCAGTCCGCCAACGCTCGTGCCAGCCGCGGACGTTCGGACAGGTACGTGTTCAGCGCGGCCCACGGGTCCGGATCCGCGAACACCGTGAAGGAGGCGACCAGGGGCTGCGGCGAACGGCGCGGTGCGTCGAAGCCCTCGGCCGCCAGGTGCAGCCGGGCCAGCGCCTCGCCGGCCGCCCGGGCATGGGCCGTACCGAGGAACGGTGACCAGGACAGCGCGTCCCGGTACAGGTCGGTGCCGGTGCCTGTCGAGTGGACCTCGTACGTCCACTCGCCGCGCTCCACCAGGTCCAGTACCTCCACCACGGGTGCCCCTCGCTCCCGCAGGTGACGGAGAAACGCGTGCTCCTCCGCCAGACCCCGCGGGGTGCGTACGGAGACGTGGTGCCGTTTCACGAACAGTCGCCGTCCGTCCCGTTCCACGACGGCCGCCGCCGACAGCGGGCGCGGACTGCGCCACACCACCCGGGCCGGACCGGTCACGGCGGTTGCCTCGGCGTCGGTCAGCGGTGGCCAGTCCGGTTCGACCGGCTCGGTGCCCAGGCCGTGGGCGAGATGCGAACTCATGGCGTCCGCACCGCCGTTGTGCCGCGCAGGGCGTCCAGGATTCGGTGTTCCGTCGCCGCGAACTCCGGCGCCGTGAAGTCGTCGGCGCCGCGCGGCCGGGGCAGCGGGACCTCGACTCGGTCCACCACCGTGGCCGGGCGCGGGGACAGGACGTGGACGGTGTCGGCGAGCAGCACCGCCTCCCGGATGTCATGGGTGACCAGGACGACCGTCCAGCGGTGCCGCTGCCACATGCCGGCCAGCCATAGCTGCATCTCCGTGCGGGTCAGCGAGTCCAGCGCGCCGAACGGCTCGTCCAGGAGCAGCACCGGCCGCTCCAGGACCACCGTGCGCAGCAGCGCGGCCCGCTGCCGCATGCCTCCGCTGAGCTGCGAGGGATACGCCTTCTGGAAGCCGTCGAGGCCGAAGTCGGCGAACAGCGCGTCGGCCCGCGCCCGTGCCTCCTTCTTCCGCACGCCCTGCGCCTCCAGGCCCAGTGCGGTGTTGTCGAGGACCGTCCGCCAGGGGAACAGCAGGTCCTTCTGCGGCATGTAGGCGACCTTGCCGGACGCCACCCCGGCCGGTTCGCCCTCCACCAGCACCTGTCCCGCGGTCGGCCGGTCCAAGCCGGACACCAGGTTGAACAGGGTGCTCTTGCCGCTGCCGCTGGGACCGATGACGGCGGCGAACTCACCCTGCTCCACTGTGAGTTCGAGATCCCGCAGGACCTCCAGCGAACCGAAGGACCTGCCCACGCCCGCGATGCGCAGACTGCTCATTTCCCGGCCTTCCGTTCCCAGGGCAGCACCAGCCGCTGCAGCAGACAAGTGGCCCCGAACAGCGCGATGCTCAGCGCTGCCGTCACCGCGACCGCCGCGAACACCAGGTCGGTCCGGAACGCGCTCTTCTGGGCCTGCATGTAGATCCCGAGCCCCGACTCGGCGCCCGCGTACTCGGCGAACACCGCGCCGACCACGGCGTAGGTGATGCTCACCCGCAGCCCCGCGAAGAAGTACGGCATCGCGCTCGGCACCCGCACCAGCCGGAACGCCCGCCACCGTCCGGCGCCGAGCGAGCGCAGCAGCCGCATGGCCTCCCGGTCGGTCGCCGCGAACCCGGCGGCGAGGTTGGCGGCCAGTGGGAAGAACGTCGTCAGCGTCACCACCAGCATCTTGGGCAGCAGCCCGAACCCGAACCAGATGATCAGCAGGGGCGCCACGGCCACGATCGGGATCGTCTGCGAGGCGACCAGGAGCGGGTAGAGGCCCCGGCGGGCGGCGGCGGAGAAGTCCAGCACCACCGCCACCAGCCAGGCCGCCGCGAACGACAGGGCGAAGCCGAGCAGCGTCTCCTGGAGCGTGGGCAGCGTCTGGTCCCACAGGTCCTGCCGGTTCGCCCAGCCCTGCTCCGCCACCCGGGCGGGGGAGGGCAGGGTGGTCGGGTCGACCCCGGCCGCCGTCACGTACAGCTGCCAGCCACCGACGACCACCGCGAGCACCAGCAGGGGCGGCCACAACGACCGCAGTACGGACCTCACTTGGTGTCCGGGAGGTAGGCGTTGGTGAAGAAGGCCGAGGTGTCCGGCGCCGTGGTGAGCTTCTTGCCGTTCGCGTCCACGAGCAGCCCGGCGTCGTACTCGAAGTCGGCGAAGGCCTTCCAGCGGGCGGCGCTCTGGGTGCCGATCGAGCCGTCGGCGCCCTTGTAGTACTCCTTGGCCAGCAGCTGCGAACTCTCCTTCACCAGCGTGGTGTTGGTGAGCACGCTCTTGTTGGCGGCGATGAGCAGGTCGGCGGCCTGGTCGGGATTCCCGGCCGCGTAGCGGTAGCCCTTGTCGACGGCCGCCAGGAACTTCTTCGCCACCGCCGGGTTCTTCTTCAGGAACTGGTCGGAGGACGCGATCAGTGTGGAGTAGATCGCCGGGAAACCGTAGTCGGAGAGCTGGAAGTCCTTCAGCGGCTTCCCGCTGAGCTTCGCCTCCAGGCCCTCCCAGGTCGGCATCGGCATCGCGAAGTCCGCCTTGCCGGCGTACAGCGCCGCGTACGCCGAGGTGTTGAGGGTGACCTGCTTGAAGTCGCCCGTGCCGCCCGCGTTCTTGATGACCTTCTGGAGCAGCGGCTTCTCGTAGGGGGCGCCGAACCCGGCGTACGTCCTGCCGTCCAGGTCCTTGGGCGAGGTGATGTCGGTGCGGTCGGCGCGCACCGAGACCGTCACGTCCGTCTTCTGCGTGACGGCGTAGACGGAGGTGATGTCCTGACCGGCCGCGCGGGCCGTGGTGACGCCCTCCTGGTAGGAGATGCCGAAGTCGGCCTTGTGGCTCGCTATCAGCGTCTCGGGTGCGGTCGAGCCGTAGGGCACGATCTTCAGGTCGATCCCGGCGTCCTTGAACCAGCCCTTGGTCTGGGCGACGTAGATGCCGGTGTGGTTGGTGTTGGGGGTCCAGTCCAGGGCCAGGGTGACGGTGGTGGTGCCGTCCTTGGCGGCCGCCGTGGAGTCGGCGTCGGCCGAGCAGGCGGTGGTGACGGCGAGGAGTGCCAGGGCGGCGAGGGCCGGCAGCGCGGTGCGGCGGAGCATGGTGGAGGGTCCTTCGTACGGGGGAGGGCAGTCGGGCGGCGGTGCGGGGCGGTCAGGCCCGACACAGCGCGCTGTCCGTCCGCTTGAAGTCGACGGCGAGCCGCCGGGTGAGCAGGGTCATGCGGTCACGTCCAGCAGGCTGTTGGTGAACGACCGGTCCCAGTCGTGGTCGTGGGCGATGGCGCCGTTCTCGGCGAGCCAGTGCGCGTAGGGGCCCATCCGGCCCTCGTCGATCACACCCCAACGGCCCTGCGGGTCCGTCCACGTGGGCGCGATCAGGGCGAGGGAGCGGGCGATGAGCGGACGCGGGAAGTACGGGATGACCCGCTCCAGCATCTCCAGCGTGGCGTCGGGCTCGTCGGCGGAGGTGGCGTATCCGCGGGCCGTCACGGCCAGGAAGTCCCTTACCAGGGAGGGCTGTTCGTCGAGCAGCCGCTCGCTCGTGCCCAGCAGGTAGCTGTGGTAGCGGGGCGCGCCTATCTCGTCGACCGGCCAGGTCAGCCGGCTGTGCTCGGGCAGGTCGCCGCGCAGGGCGTCCCAGGACCAGTAGTTGCCGAAGGTGGCGTCCGCCTCGCCGGCCTCGATGTCGTCCACCGTGAGCTCGCGGGAGCCCGCGTCGAGGGTGATCACCGCGTCCGGGTCGCCGCCGTCCGCCGCCACCAGGTGGCGGACCATGGCCCGCCCGCGCGGGGTCGGGTTGTAGGCGAGACGCCGGCCAGCCAGATCGCGGGGGCGGGTGATGCCGGTCGAGGTCGTGGTCTGGATCGCCTCCAGACCACGGTGGTTGACCGCGGCGACGGCCACCAGTGGCTGGCCGAGGGCCGCCCGGCGGGCGAGCAGCCGGTTCGGCGGGAAGATCCCGAAGTCCACCTCGCCCCGGGCCAGGTACTCCAGGGTGTCCCCGCGCCCCGGGTCCTGCACCACCAGCTCGACGTCCAGTCCCGCGGCCGCGTACCCGTCGCGGGCACGGGCCACGTACAGA
The DNA here is from genome assembly GCF_040643955.1 of Streptomyces sp. NPDC047061. Classification (NCBI taxonomy): domain Bacteria; kingdom Bacillati; phylum Actinomycetota; class Actinomycetes; order Kitasatosporales; family Streptomycetaceae; genus Streptomyces; species Streptomyces sp. NPDC047061. The sequence continues at coordinate 151,964 of NZ_JBEYVI010000020.1, read as the reverse complement.
CCGGCAGAATTCGGCCATGGATGGAAATAGTCGAGCATGACCCGGATGTGCGGCATGGGAGTACTCCGAAAGCGGCGCGCGGGGGCGCGCGGGGATGAGCGGGGTGATGGAGGTGAGGGAGGCGGCGGTCAGAAGGACCGGCGACAGCACGCGCGACAACAACAGGAGCGGGCAGCGTGGTGGAACACCGGGGGCCGCGGCTCGACTGCTGTGGACACGTGAACTCCTACGCGGGGCGCATGGCGCTGCTGGTGCGGTCGGCGTCCCCATGGGGACCGTGTCCGCCGCTGCGGCACACGGATCCCAGACGCCCTCTCAGCCCGGTCGGGGAGGGGCTCCCGCGTAGATGGCCGAAACCATAACCGCAGCTCCCGCCCGCTGTGCAAGCCGCGTCCGCGATATGGGATGCGGATGCCCGATCGGTGAGACGTCCAGGTCGCGGGCGTACGATCGCCCGCCATGACCACCCTGCTGCCCGGCCCCCTGGTCGACGAGACCTGGCTCGCGACCCACCTGGACGACCCCCGGCTGGCCGTCCTCGACGCCACCGCGCTGCTGCCCTCGCCCCGCCACGACGGCGACCACCGCGCCGCCTCCGGCCGGGCCGGCTGGGCCGAGCGCCACGTCCCCGGCTCCCGCCACGCCGACCTCACCGGTGATCTCTCCGACCCCGAGGCGCCGTACCACTTCGCCGTCCCGGCGCCGGACAAGCTCGCCGCCGTACTGGCCCGGCTCGGTGTGGGGGAGGGCAGCGAGGCCGTCGTCTACGACACCGGGGGCGGGATCTGGGCCGCCCGGGTGTGGTGGATGCTGCGCGCGATCTCGGTACCGGCCGCGGTGCTGGACGGCGGCCTGGCGGCGTGGGAGGCGGCGGGGCGGCCGGTGGCCACGGGGGACGAGGTCCCCGGACCCGCCGCCGTGCCGGTGACGCCGGTGCCGCGGCCCGGGCTCTGGTCGGACATCGAGGAGGTGGCGGCGATCAGCAGGGGGGAGCGGCCGGGGGTACTCGTCTGTGCGCTGCCCTCCGGGGGGTTCGCCGGGTCGGTGCCGACGCGGTACAGCCGGCGGGGGCACATTCCGGGGAGCGTCAGCCTGCCGGGACGGGGGCTGCCGCCAGCCGAACTCCAAGAGAGCGTGCGGGAGTTGGGTGACGCTTCGCCCGTCGTCCTCTACTGCGGTGGGGGGATCTCGGCGGCGGGGGCGGCGCTTGCGCTCACGCTGCTGGGCCGGGAGGACGTGTCGGTGTACGACGGTTCACTTGAGGAGTGGTCCAAGGACCCTTCGCGGCCGCTGGAGTTGGGCGGCTGAGGGGTGGGGTGGGGCGGTGCGCTGCCGGGTGCGGGTGCGTCGTGGCCGGTCGCGCCCACGCGGCGGAGCCGCACATCGACAGGGGCCCCGCGCCCCTGGGTGGGTATGCGCAGCGTTTCCGGTTTGGTCGCGGCACGTATCCCTCCCCCGAAGGTTACGTGCCGCGACCGCTTCCCCCGGCGCCGGACAGTGGTCCGACCTCCGCGTCGCGGTCGTGTGCCGGTGTCACCAGCACATGACAGCTGTCTCCCCCGACCCCCATGTGGAGTGGAGACGGACGCGGACGAAGTAGCGGCGGCCCTTGACGAGCCGGACCCTGATCCTGGTGTTGTGCGGGGTGCCCCCGTCGTCGTGGCCGGCGAGGTAGCGCGGTTCCCCGTCGCGCTCCTCGAAGACCACGACGACGGAGTCGCTCTCCCCGAAGGTGGCCACGCTGTAGACGCGGGTCTCCGGCGGCTCCACGGCGAAGTCGGCCTGCCCGCCGGGACCCAGGCTGAGCGGTGCCGAGCGGAACGGCACCAGCACGGCCGGCGGATCCGCGGGCGGGTACCAGCGGAGCACGAACTCCTTGTCGGCCGGGGACAGAGACCCCGGCGGGTAGAGGCCGCTGTGGTAGTGCTCCGGCTCCAGGACCAGCCCCGGACCGAAGGCGAACTGCATCACGGACTGCGGGTCCCACACCGAGCCGTTGGCCTCGGCGGCGTCGAGCTTGCGCAGGATGTTGAAGTGCGTCCGGTCCCGGCTCCAGTGGTTCGGCGGTCCGGCGAGATCGGCGTAGACCGCCTCGTCGTCCCAGTGGACGCCCGCGAACGGGCTCTGGTGCTCGTGCTGCATTCCTAGCGCGTGCCCGATCCCGTGCAGGGCCGTCCAGCGCCCGCCCGCCTCCGTCAGGTCCCACCCCAGGTTCATCGTGCGGTCGTTGGCGCCCATCGAGAGCGCGTCCCGGCCCACCGCGGACCAGGATCCGTCCCCCAGCTGGAAGCCGATCCGCAGCTCCGCCTCGCGCCGGTCGAAGACCTCGGCGAACATGACCCCGATGCCGAGGTCCTGCCACTCACGGAAGCACTCGCGCACCACGTCCCGCTGCTCCTTGGCACCGGCCCACGGCACCCGGCGGGTCTCCCCGGTCCCCGGGACCGGGATCACCGAGGCGTCGGTGTCGGCGTCGAAGAAGTAGTAGTGCAGAGCAGTGCCGTTGACCCACATCCGCCGCCCGCCGACGAGCGCGCCGAGCCGCTCGGCGGCCAGTCCCGGCGCGAACGCCGGGGCCGACTGCTGCGGAAGCGAGCAGTAGCGTCGGGTCATGCGCCCAGACTGCCGTTCGACCCGGCCGGACGCCTGAGTCGGAAGCTACTCAAGTCCCCCTGTATCAGAGCTGAGTATCGCGACTCATACTCACGTGACGACTTACGAACGGGATGCGCGAACCCTCGAACTGCCCTGGCCGTTCACCGGCCGGGAGGACGAACTGGAGCTGGTCAGGCGGTCGTCGGTGGCAGGACGGCAGGGTGTCGTGGTGACCGGCCCGGCCGGCATCGGCAAGACCCGGCTGATCACCGAGGCCGTCCGGGGCACCGACTGCGCCCGGGTCACCGGCACCCCCGAGACCAGCGCCCTCCCGTTCGCGGCGTTCGCGCACCTGCTCTCCGACCACGTCTCGCTGCCCGGCGCGGTCCGGCACCTGTCCGGCGTACGGCTCCTCGTCGTCGACGACGCCCACCTTCTCGACGAGGCCTCGGCCGCCCTCGTCCACCAGCTCGCCGTGCACCGCCGCACCCGGCTCGTGGTGGCCGCCGCCACCCCGGCAGCCCTGCCCGGCGCCGTCTCCCGGCTCTGGACCGGGGAACTCCTCACCCACCTCGCCCTGGAACCCCTGCCGTACGACGAGACCGCCACGCTGCTCGACGGGGGCGGCCTGGACCCGCTCACCGTGCGCCGGCTGCACCGGCTCTGCCAGGGCGATCTGCGGCTGCTGCGCGACCTGCTCGGCGCGCTGCGCGAGTCCGGCTCGCTGACCCGGGTCCCGGACACCGGCGAGTGGGCCTGGCGTGGCCCGCTGCCGCTCACCGCGACCGTACGGGACCGCATCGCGCCCCTGCTGGACCGGCGGGGCCCGGGAGAACACGACACCCTCGAACGCCTCGCCTTCGCCGAGCCGTTGCCGCTCCTCCTCGACGACGGACTCGACCTGGCCGTTCTCGAACGGCTGGAGACCGAGGGCCTGATCCACGTCGACGAACGGGGCGCGGTCCGCCTCGCCCACCCCCTGCACGGCCCCGCGCTGCGCGCCACGACGGGCCGGCTGCGGGCCCGGCGGCTGGCCCGCACCCCCGGCCAGTGCGAGCCCGCCCTGAAGGACGAACAGGAGCAACTGGAAGAACGCATCGAGCAGTTGGACGTACGGGAGGTGCCGGCCCCGGTGGGGGAGTGGCTGGCGTCGGGAGGCCTGCCCGTACCAGCCGGGTACGCGGCCGTGCGTGCCCGGTACTCGTGGCTTCGGGGGGAGCTGCGAGAGGCGGCGGCGTGGGCGAGGGAGGGACTGCGGACGGCGCCGGGCGACGCCTCCTGCCGTACCGAACTCGCCCGTGCCGCTGCCGAGTCGGGGGAAGGCGCCGTAGTGCGCGGGGACGGGGGTCTCGCGCACTACGGCACCGTACGGCTCGGGGAGCCCGAGGAGGCGGTGCGGGCCGCGGGGCGGCTGTACGGCGTGCTCGCGCGGCACGCCGAGGCCCTCGCCCGCGGCGACGGACCCGCCCTCGACCGGGTGGCCACGGCGCTGGCGGAGCGCGGTCTGCTGCTGTTCGCGGCGGAGGCCCACGCCCAGGCCGTCCGCGCCCACCGCGACCCGCGTGCCGCCCGGACGGCCCGCACCCGCGCGGTCGCCCTCGCCCGCCGCTGCCAGGGCGCCCGCACCCCGGCCCTTGCCGGGCTGGTCCTCGGCGAACTCACCGCCCGCCAGCGCCAGATCGTCACCCTCGCCGCCTCGGGCCTCAGCAACCGGCAGATCGCCGAGCAACTGACCCTGTCCGTACGGACGGTGGGCAACCACCTCTACAGCGCCTACACCCGCCTCGGCGCGAGCGACCGCGCGGCCCTGCCGTGGCTGGTGGAACAGCCGGACCGGCAGTCGGCGTAGCGCTCCGCTGGAAGTGCCGCGATGCGTCGTGTGTCGACTGCGGCGCCGTCGTGGCTTGTCGCGCAGTTCCTCCCCCAGCCTTCGGCCGGGGGTACCCCCAGCGCCCCTTCGGGGGCGCGGGCTGTCTCTCAGGCCGCACCGAACGCCGCGAACGCCCAGCCCGTCGCCTGGTGGAGCGCGTCGCCCGGCAGGGCGGCCCGGGCGTCGCGCAGGGCTTCCGCCAGCGACAGGCCGGCGCCCAGCCCCTTGTGCAGGGCCAGCATCAGCGGGACCACGGCCGCGTCGTTGACGGGTGCGCTGCTCGCCACCACCCCGGCCGTGCCCAGCGGCAGCAACGCCGTGACCAGGCCGAGGAGTTCATCAGCACCGACCGAGGCGAGGCGGGCCGTGTCACAGCTGGAGAGGATGATCCGGTAGGGGCTGCGGGCGAGGCGTTCGAAGTCGTGCACGATCAGCGGGCCGTCGGCCATCCGCAGCGCGGAGAAGAGCGGGCTGTCCGCGCGGAACGTGCCGTGCGCGGCGATGTGGGCGAGCGCGGCTCCGTCCAACTCGGCCAGGACACGCGGGACCTGGGCGTCGTCGTGCTCCAGGATCCGTGCCGTCGCGTAGCGGCCCGCCACTTCGGGCACCTCCGCGCCCTCGGTCGCCAGCCCGGGCCCCCGGACCAGCACATGGCGGCCGCCCGGCGGCGGCTCGGTCTCCCGGGCCCGCAGCCAGCTCCCCGCCGACGGTGACACGCTGAGCACCCGCTCCCGGAGCGAGGGGAGCAGCGCCCAGGGCACCCGGTGCAGCGCGCCCGGCGGGACGATCACCACAGGGCCGGAGCCGAGCTGGTCCGCCGCCGCGCCCAGCAGCAGCTCCTCCAACCGCTTCCCGGCGGCCTCCACCACCGGCAGCCGCGCCTCCGCCCCCGGGTGCGCGAGCCGTCGCAGCCCCGCCTGGACATGCTCCGCCTCGGCGACCGCCTCGGCCAGCAGGCCGCCCGCGAAGCGCCGTACCCGGCCCTGTCCGCACAGCAGGATGTGCACCCGGCCGTCCACGACGGCGAGTTCGACCAGCCGGGCGTCACCGAGCCGGTCCAGGAGCCGGGCCGGGTCGAAGCGGTCGCCTTCGCCGGGCGCGTCCCCCCGGGTGTGATGGGTCCGGGAGCGGATCTCCCGTTCCAGGCGCCGCTGTTCACGCTCCAGGGCGGGCACCGGACGGCCCCCCTCCCGGCGGCGGGCCTCCTCCGCGCGCGAGGCGATCTCCCGGAACGCGGTGAGCGAGGCGAGCAGGGCCGGGTCCGCGGGCGGCCGGGTCGGGGGAGTGGACAGCACCGTGGCCCGCCAGCGCTCGCTCCACTCCAGCAGGCGGCGCGGCCCGCCGTGCGCGAGGCTCGCCTGCTGGGCCAGCGCGGCCAGTTCGGCGCCCTGCGCGGTGGCCCGGGCCCGCAGCTCCGAGGCGCCCAGCGTCATCCGGTGGTCGTCCAGGACATCGAGGCCGCGCCGGCACGCCTCCAGGACACCCCGGCCCGAGCCGGCCGCACGGGCCCGCAGCGCCTGCGCGGCCCATCCGGTCATCCGGGTCAGCGGCGGACCGGCGTTCCTGCTGCGCGCGGCCACCGCGAGATGCCGCTCCGCGTCCGCCGTCCAGCCCAGCGCCAGCGCGATCCGCCCGGCGAGCAGCGAGGCCTCCGGCGCGGCCGGCGCACCGAAGGACGCCAGCTGCTCGGCGACCGCCGCCGCGTCCTGCACCAGCCGCCCGGACGCGGCCCCGCCCGCCACCCGCGCCTCGATCAGCACCAGCCGCGCATGCGTCTCCCACCAGCTCCGCCGCTGCCCCGAGAACAGCCGGACGGCGACGGCGGCCCGGGCGATCGCGGTCTGCGCGTCCCCCGTCGACAACGCGGAGCGGGCGGCGGTCAGCAGCAGTTCGGCCTTGCGGGTGGACTGCCCGCCGATCCGGTCCAGGGCGGCGATCGCCCCGTCCGCCTCGGCCAGCGCCTCCGGGGCAAGACCGGCCGCCATCAGCACGTCGCAGCGCGCGATGTACAGCATGAAGGGCGGGGTGCCCAGCTCGTCGTACCGCTCCTTGGCCTCGGCCAGCAGCCGCAGCGCCGCCGGGATGTCACCGGACCGGTAGGCGGCCAGGCCCCGGTTCTCCACGGCGACCGCCTTGTCGTGCTCCTGGCCCGTCGTCTCCCACAGCCGCTCCGCCGCCGTGAAGTCCGCGTCCGCCCGCTCCACCGCGCCCATCGCCAGATGCACGGTCGCCCGCACGCTCAGCGCCCGCGCGGTCCAGATGACGTCGTCGGCCTGGCGCAGCACCGGTATCGCCCGCCGCAGGTCCTCCAGGGCCTCCTTGTGCCGGCCCAGCACCCAGGAGGCGAACGCGCGCCGGTACAGCACCCGGGCCCGGGTGTGCCCGTTGCCCCGGGCCACCCCGCGGTCCAGCGCGGCCAGTCCCTGCCGGGTGCGCCCCGCGTGCACCAGGGCGACTCCGAGGGCGGCGAGGACGTCCGCCTCCCGGTCCGCCGAGTCCGCCCGGGCAGCGAAGTCCCGGGCGCGCCGCAGATGGTCGAGGGCCAGGGCGAGGTCCCCGAAGTCCCGCTGCCAGATGCCGATGACCTGGTGGGCGACGGACGCGTCCAGTGGCGTCGGATCGGACCGAAGGACCTGTTCCGCACGCGCCAGGGCCTCGCCGGGGGCGGCGAACACCATCGGCAGGAGTTCCGTAACCGAATCGCTTCGCGCAGTCACCCCTCGGATGGTAGTGGCCTGGGCATACATGCCCCACAGGTTTGGCGCTGTATCAGGCGGCGGACCCGCGACTCTGACTGAAGAACGCCGTTACCGGGGGAGGACAGGCCATGGCACCTCAGCGATTCCATGAGCAGTTCGAACAGATCCAGCGTTCCATGCCGGACGTTCCGCTGGCGATGGGGCCGGACGACGCCGCCGAGTTCCTGTACGAGAAGGGGGTCGTCCTCGCCCGCGACGGCGAGGAGGCACGGGTCGTCGAGGACACCGTGCGCGCCCACTTCACCGCCACCACCGGCCTGATCGCCGACCAGGTGCGCAGGGCGGCACCGGAGACCAACCGCACCGGCGTCACCCGCATCCAGGTCGGCGACCCGAGCCACGGCGACCGCACCGGCGACCGTGCCGTCGGCCACGCGCTGCGCGCCCTCCGAGAGGCCGAGGGCCGCGCCGGCCGCCGCCTGGTCAGCCGCAACCACGTCGTGTCCACCACGGGGAACGCCAACTCCTGCAACCCCTGCGAACCCCTCCCCGCGCTGCTCACCCAGATCCCCAACCCGCAGCCCGTGGCCGGGAGTTACGACCCGGACACCGCGGTCAGCGTGCTGGTGATGGACACCGGCCTGGTGCACGACTACCGCTCCTACCCGCTCCTCGACCGCGTCCAGGGCGACCTGCAGGTCACCGAGACCGACGCCGCCGGCGTCCTCCAGCAGTACGTCGGCCACGGCACGTTCATCGCCGGTCTCATCGCCGCCCTCGCCCCGAACACGGACATCACCGTCACCAACACCCTCAACGACGCGGGCGCCATCCTGGAGTCCGAGTTCGGCGCCAAGCTGTTCGAGGCGGTCGACCAGCACGGCTGGCCGGACATCATCAGCCTCTCCGCCGGCACCTCGAACGGCAGCGCCGACGGACTGCTCGCCGTCGAGGCCTTCATGGACGCCCTGCGCGACCAGTCCACCCTGCTCGTCGCCGCCGCCGGCAACAACGGCAGCGCCACCAACTTCTGGCCCGCCGCCTGCGCCGACCTGTCCGGCTACGAGGACACGGTCCTCTCGGTCGGCGCGCTGCGCAGCGACGGCGAGTACGGCGCCTGCTTCACCAACCACGGCAGCTGGGTCAAGGTCTACGCCCCCGGCGAGCAACTCATCGGCGCCATGGCCGGGTTCGACGCACCCGTGCCGTACGTGTACCAGCACACCACCTACGACGCCTGCCGGTTCGGCTTCACCTACGCCTGCACCTGCCAGTACCCGCGCCACACCGGCGTGTTGACCAGCACCGGGACGACCGGCCCCGGCAAACCGGACCAAGTGATGTTCGAAGGGTTCGCACAGTGGAGCGGAACATCGTTCGCCACCCCCATCGCCGCCGGCCTCGTCGCCGACCGGATGACCACGCACAAGGAGCCGGACGCGCGCACGGCACGCACCCAGCTCCTGGCGGGCATCGCGGAGTACGCCGAGGTGCGCGGTGCCGCCGTACCGGTGCTCCGCCCGGCGAGCTGGCAACCGGTACCGGTCGTCAGGCTGGCCACCACGGCCTGAGTTCCGGCCCGGGTTCCGGAACACTCCCCTCCACGGCGTACCATGACTTGCCGTACACGAGGGGTGGGGCCGTGGACCGAGCAGAGGTCGGCGCGTTGGTCCAGTCCGCCGTCGACGGTGACGCGGCGGCCTGGAAGGCGCTCGTGGAGGGGCTGAGCCCACTGGTGTGGTCCGTGGTGCGCGCGCACCGGCTCTCCGACGCCGACGGGCACGAGGTGTACCAGACCGTCTGGTTCCGGTTCGCCCAGCACCTGGGCCGGATCCGGGAGCCCGACAAGGCGGGTTCCTGGCTGGCCAGCACCGCGCGCAACGAGTGCCTGAAGGTGATCCGGGGACTGACCCGGCTGCTGCCGACCGACGATCCCCAGGTCCTGGACCGGGTCAGCGAGGACCGTACGCCCGAACAGTCCCTGATCGACGCGGAGGACGAGGCGGACGAGGCGGAGCGGATCCGTCTCGTCTGGCAGGAGTTCGAGGAACTCGGCGACCGCTGCAGGCAGTTGCTGCGGGTCCTGATGGCCTCGCCGCCGCCCAGCTATGTCGAGGTGTCCGTCGCGCTGGGTATCGCCGTGGGCAGCATCGGCCCGCTGCGCCAGCGCTGTCTGCGCCGGCTGCGGGCCCGGCTCGACGCGAGGGGTGCGGTATGAGCGACGACGACTTCCCGGCCGACGAGGGCTTCGACGGCGCCGAGTTCGATGCCGAGTTCGACGCGGACCTCCTGGAGGAGGAGCTGCGGAGCGCGGCCGCCGTCCTCGACCCGCTCCCGGCCGAACTGCTCCAACTGGCCATGGACGCCTACGTGCTGCACGACCTGGAGGCCCGGGTCGCCGAGCTGACCTTCGACTCCCTGGTGGACGCCATCCCCGTCAGAGGCGTCGAGGACCCGCCCCGGATGCTGACCTTCCGGGCGGGCGAGCTGACCGTGGACGTCGAGGTCACCGGCGACGGGCTGCTCGGCCAGCTGCTGCCCCCGCAGTCCGCGCGGATCGAGGTGCTCGACGGTCCCGCGGCGGCCCGCCCGCTCACCGTCGACGACATGGGCCGCTTCGCCAGCGACACCCCACCCGCCGGGCCGTTCGCGCTGCGGCTGCGCAGGGGCGGGGACGTGATCGTCACGGAGTGGCTGCGGGCCTGAGACAGGGTGCTATGTCACATATCGCCCTGCCGCCCCCTCGGGCGACCGAAAGGTCACCAGGCGGCCGGAAGCGTCCGCGGCCCCCTGATCATCGTCTTGCGGCGCCACTCCACCCCCTCGGCCGGCATCGCGAGCCGCAGCCCCGGCAGTCGGTCGAGGAGGGTGTCGACCAGCAGTTCGGTCTGCAGCCGGGCCAGGACCGCGCCCGTGCAGTAGTGCGCACCGTGGCCGAAGGCGAGGTGCGCGTGGGGTTCGCGGTCCGGGTCGATGCGGTCCGGGTCGGGGAAGACGGCCGGGTCGCGGTTGGCGGCCAGGTAGGAGACGTACACCGGATCGCCGGCCGCGATCCGGGTGCCGTCGCCCAGCTCGACGTCCTCCAGGGCGATCCGGGCGAGCCCGACCGTGCTGCGGTGCGGGATCCAGCGCAGCAGCTCGTCCAGGACCGGCCCGCGCTCCGCCGGGCGTTCCCGCATCCGCGCCATCAGCTCCGGCCGCGTCAGCATCAGGAACAGCATCTGCCCGCAGTTGTGGGTGACCGCCTCGCCGCCGATCTGCAGTGGACCGGCCAGCCCGACGGCCTCCTCCTCGCCGATCTCGCCGCGGGCCACCGCGACCCCGAGCAGCGAGTACACGTCGTCTCCCGGACTGTCGGCCCGCGCGCGTACCGCCTCGGTGATCCACCCGTACAGCCCCTGCTTGGCAGTCTCGGCGGCCTCGACCCCGCCCGCGGTGGAGATGATCTGCCGGGTCCAGGCGTGCACCCGCTCCCGGTCCGCCTCCGGCACCCCCATCACCTCGCTGACCACGGTGATCGGGAACGGTTCCAGCACCCGCTCGGCCAGATCGGCGGGCGGCCCGTCCCGTACGACCCCGTCGACCAGTTCGTCGAGGATCTCCTGCGCCCGGGGCCGCAGCCGCTTCATCGCGCCGACCGTGAAGGCACCGGCGAGCGGCTTGCGCAGCCGGTTGTGGTCGGGCTGGTCCGCCCAGGCCAGTGAGCCCGGCCGGGGCTTGAAGTGCGGGGCCAGCCGGGTCACCTGGCGCCGGGTGACCTCGGCGCGGCTGAACCGTGGGTCGTTGGTGACGGTCCTGACGTCCTCGTACCGGGTCGCGAGCCACGCCCAGCCCTCGCCGTACGGCAGCCGGATCCGGGTCACCGGCCCTTCCGTCATCAGGGCGGCGAGAACCGGGTCGAAGTCCGTGCCCTCCAGTTCGAGCGCGGGCCAGTCCCGCACCGGCGGCGCGGCCTCGCAGACGGGCGGGAGCGGCTCCGTCGTCGCGGGCGCGGTCGTCTCCGCGGTGGTGGGCGCGGTCATCTCCGTGGTCATGTCTCCACGGTCGTACGGCCCCCACCCCGTGTCCTGCGGGAATGCTCCAGCCGGAGGGTCAGCGGCCGGCGGCGTCCACGAGCGCGGCGAGGGCGGCGGCGAGCCGGTCCGCGCCCGCCCCCGCCGGACCGCCGGGCTCGGTCATGTAGAGGTCCCGCCGGATCTCCACCATGAGCGCACCGACCCGCGCGTCCGTCCCGTAGAACTCCAGCGGCACATAGGTCCCGGCGAACGGGCTGTCCAGCCCCGTCTCCCCGCACCCCGCGAAGGCCTCACGGGCCGCCTCCGCCAGCCCGGGCGGCGTGTGGAAGGCGTCCGTGCCCAGGCAGACCGGCGGCCGCGGCCCCGCCCCGTGCAGTTCGTAGGGCAGCGGACGGCTCGGATACGAGTGCACGTCGATCACCACGGCCCGCCCGGTCGCCGCCAGCCGTCCGGCGACGGCCTCCGTCATCGCCCGGGCGTACGGCCGGAAGTACCGCTCGACCAACGGCCCGTGGTCGCACGACTCGTCCCGCAGCACACCCCGGTGCGTGGTCCGCGTGTACACGGCCCCCATCCCGACGGCGCGCATCTCCTCCCGCTCGTCCGGGAACCGCTCGGGATCGACGACCAGCCGGGACAGCCGGTTGACGAACCGCCAAGGAGTCACCCCGGCCAGCGCGGCCGCCGCCTGCGCGAGCTCCGCCGTGTGGGCGTCCGTGATGTGGTCCAGCTCCCGCTCCAGCGCGGCGTCGTCGAGCACGATCCCGGCCCGTACCCCGGCCGGGATCGCCCGCGCCGAGTGCGGCACGTGCAGGATCACGGGCGACTCGGCGGCGCCGGGCACGAGCGCGTACGACGGCTGGGACACGGGCGGCTCCCGGGGTGTGTGCGGTGGCGGGGTGCGGGATCACGGTGTCACATCGGCGACGGAGACGGTGAGCCCTCAGCCCAGCAGCTCCCGCACCAGCGCGCCCACCTGTTCCGTCTCGATCAGGAAGCCGTCGTGGCCGTACGGCGACTCGATCACCCGGAGCCGGTCCGCGGCCGGGATCAGCGCCGCCAACTCGGCCTGCTGGGGCGGGGGATAGAGGCGGTCGGAGTCCACGCCCGCCACCAGGGCGCGGGCCGTGACCCGGCCGAGGGCCGCACGCACCCCGCCCCGGTCGCGGCCGACGTCATGGGCGTTCATCGCCTCCGACAACACCACGTAACTGCCCGCGTCGAACCGCCGTACCAGCTTGGCGGTATGGTGGTCGAGGTAGGACTCGACCTGGTAGCGGCCGCCGTCGAAGGGGTTCTCGGCGTCCTGCGGGGTCCGGCCGAAGCGGATCGCCAGCTCGGGTTCGCTGCGGTAGGTGACATGGGCGATCCGGCGGGCCAGGCCCAGGCCGGTGTGCGGGGCGCGTCCGGTGCCGTGGTAGTCGCCGCCCTGCCAGTCGGGGTCGGTGCGGATCGCGGTGAGCTGGACGGCCGACCACGCGATCTGCTCCGCGCTCGCCGCCGCCGTCGTGGCGAGCAGCAGCAGGGCCGCCACCCGCTCCGGGTACGACACCGCCCACTCCAAGGCACGCATCCCGCCCATCGAACCACCGAGGACCAGCGCCCACCGCCCGATGCCCAGGGCGTCGGCCAGCCCGGCCTCGGCGGCGACCTGGTCGCGCTGGGTCAGGAAGGGGAACGCACCGCCCCAGTACCCGCGCCCGTCGGCTCGCTCCACGGCCGGTCCGGTGCTGCCCTGGCAGCCGCCCAGGACGTTCGGTGCGACGACGAACCAGCGGTCGGTGTCCAGCGCCAGCCCCGGCCCGACCAGGCCCTCCCACCAGCCCGGGGTCGGATGCCCCGGACCGGCGGGCCCGGCGACATGGCTGTCCCCGGTGAGCGCGTGCAGCACGAGCACGGCGTTGCCGGCGTCCGGGGCGAGCCGCCCCCAGGTCTCGAACGCCAGCCGTACGCCGGGAAGTTCACCGCCCGCCTCCAGCGGCAGCGGCTTCTCCGCCGCGTACCACCGCCGACGGCCCGGCGGATCCCCCTCCCGCCAGGCCCCGCGGACCGGCGGAAGGGGGAGGGAATCCGGAACCTCGGGATGCGGTACGGCGTTCAGGACGCCGCGCCCTTGGCCGCGCGGAACCCGGCCTCCAGGTCGGCCCGGAGATCGGCGAGGTTCTCGATGCCGACCGACAGGCGCACCAGGCCCGGCGTGGTCCCGGTCGCCGCCAGCTGCTCCTCGTCCAGCTGGCTGTGGGTGGTGGACGCCGGGTGGATGATCAGGCTGCGGACGTCACCGATGTTGGCGAGGTGGCTGAAGAGCTCGACCGCGTCCACGAACCGCTTGCCCGCCTCGATCCCGTCCCGCAGCTCGAAGGAGACGATCGCGCCGGCGCCGCGCGGAAGGTACTTCTGCCCGGCCTCGTACCAGCGGCTGGACGGCAGGCCCGGATAGTGGACGGCGGCGACCTCGTCGCGCTGCTCCAGCCATTCGGCCAGCGCCTGGGTGTTGGCGGAGTGCCGCTCCAGCCGCAGGCTCAGCGTCTCCACGCCCTGCAGCAGCAGGAACGCCGAGTGCGGGGAGAGCGCCGGGCCGAGGTCACGGAGCAGCTGCACCCGCAGCTTGATCGCGTAGGCGCCCGGGCCGAGCGCCGGCCAGTAGCGCAGACCGTGATAGCTGGGGTCGGGCTCGGTGAAGTCGGGGAAGCGGTCGGAGTGCGAGCCGAAGTCGAAGCTGCCGCCGTCGACGACCACGCCCGCGATCGCCGTGCCGTGCCCGCCGAGGAACTTGGTCGCCGAGTGGACGACGATGTCCGCGCCGTGCTCGAGGGGCCGCAGCAGGTACGGCGTCGGGACCGTGTTGTCCACGATCAGCGGCACGCCCGCCGCGTGCGCCACGTCCGCGACCGCCCGCACGTCGAGCACGTTGCCGCGCGGGTTGCCCAGGGTCTCCGCGAACAGCGCCTTGGTGTTCGGCCGGACGGCCGCCCGCCAGGCCTCGGCGTCGTCCGGGTCGTCGACGAAGGACACCTCGATGCCGAACTTCGGCAGCGTGTGCCGGAACAGGTTGTAGGTGCCGCCGTACAGCGACGTGCTCGACACGATGTGGTCGCCCGCGCCGGCCAGCGTCAGGATCGCGAGCGTCTCGGCGGCCTGCCCGGACGCCAGCGCGACCGCCGCGACCCCGCCCTCCAGGGCGGCGATCCGCTGCTCGAAGACGTCCTGGGTGGGGTTGTGGATGCGGGTGTAGATGTTCCCGGGCTCGGCGAGCGAGAACAGGTCGGCGGCGTGCTGGGTGTCCCGGAACACGAACGACGTCGTCTGGTAGATCGGCGTCGCCCGGGCACCGGTCGTCGGGTCCGGCGCGGCCCCGGCGTGGATCTGCCGGGTCTCGAACGACCAGGCCGAGGCGTCGGGCCCGGCGGGCGCCTCCTCGGGCGTGTGACCGGCGGTGACGGAGTCGATGGGCTGGCTCATGGTGCTGCTCCTCGTGCGGGACGGCATGACGGCGTGCGCGTACGGGCACGCGTCGGCAGAACAGGTCAGAACGGGGGGAAAGAGCGCGGCAGGGCGCGGGAAGGGCCGGAGCGGGGCGTCAGCTCTCGGCGCGACACCCTGTGGTGGTGACACGCGCGTGGTCGACATGACGTCGGGTCACAAGCACCGTCATGGTTCGAGCGAACCACAGCGCCTCACGGCGGACCAGCCACGCGCCACGCGTGACACGCAGACTTCACGAACGACATACGTGCGTCATGCCGCGCGCCCGGGTGACCCAGGGCCCGACGCTGACGTCACGGTTCCGCCAATGCCGTGCGAACGGGCAGCACACGGAGGGTGTCGGTATCGGGCCGACGGGGTGGGCGGCTTGCCGAGGCGCGCATGGCGTGGATAGTGAATGCTGCGTCCGTCCCGGCCGGGCGCATGCGGAGGGGGAAGCCGTGGTGCGTTACGTTCACCATCAATTGATGACCGTCGCGCAGGCGGGGGTCGCCCTGGCCCTGACCGCGCCTGTGGTCTTCGGCGTGCGCGGGCTGTCGCAGGGCGACAGCGACATCGTGGTTTTCCTGCTGTGCTGGGCGGGGGGCGGCGTGGTCTTCAGCCTGCTGGCGGTTTCGACCCGGTCACGGTGGCTGGGCGGAGAGAAGCGCGATTTCGAGAGCGCAGTACCCCTGGCCGACCCCGAGGAGATACTCCCCACCCCGCGCGAGTCCCTGCGCCGCAGCTTCGACGGAGCCTTTGTCGTCCTCATCGGACTGATGTCCCTCGTTTTCGGCCTGATCTGGGGTCTCGCGGCCAGCGGTTGCGCGGTGGTCCTCCTCGTGCCGGAGCGGATCGTGACGGGCGTGTACGCGTTCTTCTGGGAGCGGCGCCACGGCGTACTCCTGTGGCGTGGCCAGGTCGAGGAACAACCCCTGGGCAAGAACCAGTTCCTCTATTCCTCACCGCGGATCGCGCCGTAGAAGCGGCCCTGGTCGCACAGGGCGTCGATCTCGGCGCTCTCCTCCTCGCTCAGTTGTGCGTCCAGTGCGACGCCGAGGACGTGTCGGGCACGGGCCAGTCGCCGAGCGACGTCCCAGTCGGCGATGAATCTGCCGACGGTGTGTTCGTCGGCGGTTCCCGACGCCTGGCGGGATCCGAGCCGGTCCAGGGAAACGACGAACTCGTTCAGGTCCCGCAGCACTGCGACGACTTCGGCGAGGGGTACGCGGATCTCTCGGGAGGACATGTCCATCGGCCGATTCAACTCCATGGCCGGCGCTCGAAACCAGAACCTGATCTTGCTGATCGAGGCTGATCGGGGCCGTTCCGGAACGGGTGCGACGTCAGGCTGAAGGGTGATGCCGGGAGTCGAGCTCGGTCGCGCGTGTCCGTAGTTCGTTCAAGGCCGCTACGGCATGGTGCGCGAACGGTTCGCCGGCGTGCGACGTCAGCCAGCGCTCGACGGCGATTCTGAAGGCGAGCATCCCCACTTCCGCCCCCAGCCGGGCGGTCAGCTCGTCCGTGCCGCGTGTGCGCAGGGCGGTGCTGATCGACGCGGCGATCCTGGCGTGCTTGAGCAGCCCCCGCTCCTGCACTTCGGTGTTGGCCGCGGCCACCCGCACCCGCTGGGCGGCCTTGGCCCGCTGCTGCGGGGTCATCGTGGCCTCGGCGGCCGTGAAGGCGGCCTGCAGGCACTCGGCGGGCGTCGCATCCGGTGAGGCGCCGCGGATGGCGTCGCCGAACAGCCCGGCCAGCAGGTCCTCACCGCCGAACAAGACTTCGCGCTTGTCGGCGAAGTGCCGGAAGAACGTGGCGCGGTTCAGACCGGCGCGATCCGCGATCTGCGCGACGGTCGTCTCCTCGTACCCGTTCTCCACGAACAGGTCCAGCGCGGCGGTCTCCAAGCGCTCACGCGCGTCCGGTGCCCATCTGCTCACCGGCACAGCATAGGCGAGGCGACGGGGTCGCATCGCCTGGATGTGATGCGACGCAGTCGCATCCTCGTGTAGCGTTGATGCGACCGGATCGCATCAGTGGTCCGGCCGCGGCGTGCGCGCCGCGCATCCTCCTCACACAGGCACGACCAAGGAGAATCCCCATGCGCATCTTCGTCACCGGTGCCTCCGGCTGGATCGGCTCGGCCGTCGTCCCCGAACTCATCGGCGCCGGCCACCAGGTCCTCGGCCTGGCCCGCTCGGACACCGCCGCCCGAGCCGTCGCCGACATGGGCGCCGAGGTGGTGCGCGGCGACCTGAACGACATCGAGGTGCTGCGCGCGGGTGCCCTCGACAGCGACGGCGTCATCCACCTGGCCTTCGTCGTACCCAGCGTGACCGAGGTCGCGACGCGGACCGACGCGAGGGCCGTCGAGACGTTCGCCGCCGCCCTTGCCGGCTCCGGCAAGCCCCTGGTGGTCTCCGGTGCCACGCTCGTCAGGCCCGGTCGGCCCGCGACCGAACGCGACGAACTCGTCCCCGCCGGGCCGATCGCGGCCCGCATCACCACCATGCGGGCCGCGCTGGCCGCCGCGGACAGGGGCGTGCGCTCCTGCCTGGTCATGCTGCCCCGCTCGGTGCACGGCGAGGGGGAACGTCACGGGTTCGTCCCCCAGCTCATCGCCATGGCCCGCGCCAAGGGGGTCTCGGGCTACCTCGGCGACGGGGCCGGCCGGTGGCCCGCCGTCCACGTGAAGGACGCCGCGAGCCTCTACCGGCTGGCTGTCGAGCAGGCGCCCGCCGGTGCGGTGCTCAACGCCGTCGGCGACGAGGGCGTGCCCGTCCGCGAGATCGCCGAGGTCATCGGTCGGCAGCTGGACCTGCCGGCCAGGTCGCTGCCTGCCACGGAGTACCAGGGCATGCACGTGTACCTGCTCGGCACCGACATGCCCGCCTCCAGCGCCCTCACCCAGGAGCTCCTCGGCTGGAAGCCCACCCACGCCGGCCTCGTCGAGGACATCGAACAAGGCCACTACTTCATCTGACCAACCCGGGCCGAAGCCCCGGCCGGACCCGGATCCAGACCCGGAGCAGGGTCCCCGAGCGATGCGGCGCGCAGACTCGCTGTCAGACCCTGCGTCTGGTCTCGCCACCATGACCGCCCACCAGCTCTCGCGTGCCGACGCCCGCCGTATCGCCGTCCGGGCCCAGCTCCTCGACGCCACCGCTGACCGGACCGCCGGGCGGCTGCGGGTCGACGCCGTCCACCAGGACGTGCCGTTCACCAAGGACATGAGCGCCGGGATCGGCCGGGAGATCGAGGACCTGGCGAGCTGGCTGGAGCTGGAGCCGGTGCTGCCCGGCTGACCGGGCCGGACAGGGCTCCGCCCCGGCAGGCGGGGTGCCTGCCGGGGCGGAGCCTTCGAAAGGGGGGCGTCGGCGTCGCTCAGAGCGCCGCGAGCGCCGCGTTCCAGGTGGCCGACGGGCGCATGACCGCGTCCGCCTTGGCCTTCTCGGGCTGGTAGTAGCCGCCGATGTCGGCCGGGGAGCCCTGCACGGCGAGCAGTTCGTCGACGATCTTCTGCTCGTCGGCGGCGAGCGACTCGGCGAACGGCGCGAACGCCTTCGCCAGGTCGGCGTCGTCGGTCTGCGCGGCCAGCTCCTGCGCCCAGTACAGGGACAGGTAGAAGTGGCTGCCGCGGTTGTCGATGCCGCCGACGCGACGGGTCGGGGACTTGTCCTCGTTGAGGAAGGTCGCCGTGGCGCGGTCGAGGGTGTCGGCGAGGACCTTGGCGCGGGCGTTGCCGGTGAAGTCGGCGTACTGCTCGAAGGACGGGACCAGGGCGAAGAACTCGCCGAGGGAGTCCCAGCGCAGGTAGTTCTCCTTGACCAGCTGCTGCACGTGCTTCGGCGCGGAGCCGCCGGCGCCCGTCTCGAACAGACCGCCGCCCGCCATCAGCGGGACGACCGACAGCATCTTGGCGCTGGTGCCCAGCTCCAGGATCGGGAAGAGGTCGGTCAGGTAGTCACGGAGCACGTTGCCGGTGACGGAGATGGTGTTCTCGCCGCGGCGGATGCGCTCCACGGACAGCTTGGTGGCCTCGACGGGGGAGAGGATCCGGATGTCCAGGCCCTCGGTGTCGTGCTCCGCCAGGTACTGCTCGACCTTGGCGATCAGCTGCGCGTCGTGCGCACGGCCCTCGTCCAGCCAGAAGACGGCCGGGTCGCCGGTGGCGCGGGCGCGGCCGACGGCCAGCTTCACCCAGTCCTTGATCGGCGCGTCCTTCGTCTGGCAGGCGCGGAAGATGTCACCGGCGGCGACCGGCTGCTCGATCACGACGTTGCCCGCCGCGTCGACCAGGCGGACCGTACCGGCGGTGGCGATCTCGAAGGTCTTGTCGTGGGAGCCGTACTCCTCGGCCTTCTGCGCCATCAGGCCCACGTTCGGGACCGAGCCCATGGTGGACGGGTCGAAGGCGCCGTGGGCCCGGCAGTCCTCGATCACGGCCTGGTAGACACCGGCGTAGGAGGAGTCCGGGATCACCGCGAGGGTGTCGGCCTCCTGGCCGTCCGGCCCCCACATGTGGCCGGAGGTGCGGATCATGGCCGGCATAGAGGCGTCGATGATGACGTCGGACGGCACGTGCAGGTTGGTGATGCCCTTGTCGGAGTCGACCATCGCCAGGGCCGGGCCCTCGGCGATCTCGGCGTCGAAGGAGGCCTTGATCTCGGCGCCCTCGGGCAGGTTCTCCAGGCCCTTGAGGATGCCGCCCAGACCGTCGTTCGGAGACAGACCGGCCGCCTTGAGCGTCTCGCCGTACTTCGCGAACGTCTTCGGGAAGAAGACGCGCACCACGTGACCGAAGATGATCGGGTCGGAGACCTTCATCATCGTGGCCTTCAGGTGCACGGAGAACAGGACGCCCTCCTGCTTGGCGCGCGCGATCTGCGCGGCCAGGAAGTCGTTGAGCTGCGCGACGTGCAGCACGGAGGCGTCGACGACCTCGCCCGCGAGGACCGGTACGGACTCCTTGAGCACCGTGGTGGTGCCGTCCTCGGCGACCAGCTCGATCCTCAGCTTGCCGGCCTCGGAGATCACGGCGGACTTCTCGGTGGAGCGGAAGTCGTTCTCGCCCATGGTCACCGTGTTGGTCTTGGACTCGGAGGTCCAGGCGCCCATGCGGTGCGGGTGGGTCTTGGCGTAGTTCTTGACCGAGGCGGGGGCGCGGCGGTCCGAGTTGCCCTCACGCAGGACCGGGTTCACGGCGGAACCCTTCACCTTGTCGTAGCGGGCGCGGATGTCGCGCTCCTCGTCGGTCTTCGGGTCGTCCGGGTAGTCCGGCAGCGCGTAGCCCTTGCCCTGGAGCTCGGCGACGGCGGCCTTCAGCTGCGGGATCGACGCCGAGATGTTCGGCAGCTTGACGATGTTGGCCTCGGGCGTCTTGGCCAGGTCGCCCAGCTCGGCCAGGGCGTCAGGGATGCGCTGGTCCTCGTTCAGGTACTCCGGGAAGTGGGCGATGATGCGCCCGGCCAGCGAGATGTCGCGGGTGTCCACGGCGACACCGGCCTGCGAGGCGTACGCCTGGATCACCGGCAGGAACGAGTGCGTCGCGAGGGCCGGGGCCTCGTCTGTGTAGGTGTAGATGATGGTCGAGTCAGTCACCGGGTGCTCCGCTCCACGTCTGCAACATTGCTCGACATCAAGATATCTCGTGATCGACCCATGCTCGACAGGGGTCCGCGACTCGGAAGATCCGGTTGTCCGGTTGTCATACGACGGGCAACCGGATCGGTCAAAAGGGTGGTCATGACAAACGAGCCACCACATGAGCCACCACGCGAGCCACCACCGACCCGGCGGCCGGACCGACCACCCGGCCTGCCCGAGCGAAAGCGGACCATGAGAAATCGCACCAGAGTGACGGCCCCTGCGGTCGCCCTGCTCGGCACGGCGACCGCCCTGGCCACGGGGACCCCGGCCCTCGCGCGTCCCTTCTCCACGGGGGAGAAAAGCGGCGCCGCGAGGGCCGGGGGCAGCACACCGGCCCCGGGCCCGGAGACCCTCGGCGACCCCGTCTACCCGGCCCTCGGCAACGACGGCTACCGGGTCCTCGCCTACGACCTCGACCTCGCGTACGACGCCACGACCCTGCTGGTCGACGCCACCGCGACCCTGCGCGTCCGCACCACCCAGGACCTGTCCCGCTTCTCCCTGGACGCCCTCGGCCTCGACATATCCGCGGTGCGTGTCGACGGCTGCGACGCCGCCTTCGAACAGGCGGAGGAGAAGCTGCGGATCACCCCCGCCCGGCCGCTGCGCGAGCGGGACGACGTCACCGTGTGCGTGACCTACACGGCCGACCCGCGCCGCACCCTCCCGCACACCGCCTGGGTGCCCACCCCGGACGGCTTCGCGATCTGCCCGCAGCCGAACTCCGCGCACACGGTCTTCCCGTGCAACGACCACCCCTCGGACAAGGCGGACTTCACCTTCCGCATCACCGTCCCGGACGGCGTCCGCGGTGTCGCGAACGGCCTGCTCACCCGCACCGAGAACCTCCCGGGCGACCGTACGGCGTACTCGTACCGCTCCCGTTCCCCGATCGCCACGGACTTCGAGCGTTACTGCTGTGGGGCCGGGGCTAGGAGCGACTTCTGTCGTTGTACTGCGGAACCGGCTATTCGCCCGATACGGTGGAAACACCCAGCGGCTACAGCCAAGTCGTCGGGTCAGGTGGGTCGTTGACCTGCTCGGCGGTCGGGAGGATCGTCGTCGGACGGACGTAAGCGCCGTCAAACCCGCTGGAGCGATCCAAGCGGGAGTCTCGCGGGGCCACCCGGGAGAGAGCTCCAAAAGCCGAACTTCCTGCACCATCGGGAAACAACATCGGCTCGTAGGTGATGTACACAGTGGCCCTCGCTGAGCCACAGGTCAGCCCCGGCCACCTGGGCCGACCTGTGGCTCAACGAGGGCCACGCCGACTTCTACAGGCTGCTCTACCGCTACGAACGCGGCTGGCCGGACTCCCTGGGCCTGACCTCCCTGGAGACCCGGATGAAGGACACCTACGCTTGCGGCGACCAGTGGCGCCTCGAATCCGGCCCGGTGGCCGCCCCGAACGCGGTCAACCTCTTCGACAACCAGCGCTACCTCGGCGGCGTCCTGGTCCTGCACGCCCTCCGCGAGCTGGTCGGCGAGGACGCCTTCCACGCCGTCGAGCGCACCTTCCTGAACCGCTTCCGGCGCCGCTCGGCCTCGACGGAGGACTACATCGCGGTGGCCACCGAGGTCACCCGTCAGGACCAGTCGGGATTCCTCCGTGACTGGCTCTACGGCACGACGACCCCGCGCATGCCCGGCCACCCCGACTGGACGGTCACCCCGGTGACGCCGTCCCTGGCCACCCCGCACAGCCTGCGCGGCGGCCACCACCACGAGAACTCGGCCACGCTGTAGTCGCGGCCCGCAGGGGGCTAGTCGGTGACCGGTACTTCCGCGGTGCGCTGCTGCGGGATCACCACGGCCCCCTGCTGGAGCGCCACCGTGCGCGCCGGAGCCGGGATGCGGATGCCCTCCTCGCGGTAGCGGCGGTGCAGGCGCTTGATGAACTCGTGCTTGATCCGGAACTGGTCGCTGAACTCGCCGACGCCCAGGATCACCGTGAAGCCGATCCGCGAGTCCCCGAAGGTGTGGAAGCGGATCGCGGGCTCGTGCTCCGGGACCGCCCCGGTGATCTCGGTCATGGTCTCCGCGATGACCTCGTGCGTGACCCGCTCGACGTGGTCCAGATCGCTGTCGTAGCCCACTCCCACCTGCACCAGGACCGTCAACTGCTGCTCGGGGCGCGTGTAGTTGGTCATGTTGGTCTTCGCCAGCTGGCCGTTGGGGATGACCACCAGGTTGTTGGAGAGCTGGCGGACGGTCGTCTGGCGCCAGTTGATGTCCACGACATAACCCTCCTCGCCGCTGCTCAGCTGGATGTAGTCACCCGGCTGGACGGTCTTGGAGGCGAGGATGTGGATGCCCGCGAAGAGGTTGGCCAGGGTGTCCTGGAGGGCCAGCGCGACCGCGAGACCGCCCACGCCGAGGGCGGTGAGCAGGGGTGCTATGGAGATGCCCAGCGTCTGGAGCATCACCAGGAAGCCGATCGCCAGGACCAGCACCCGGGTGATGTTCACGAAGATCGTGGCCGAACCGGCGACCCCGGAGCGGGACTGGGTGACCGACTGCACCAACCCGGCGACCACCCGCGCCACCGACACCGTCACGGCGAAGATGAGGAGCACCTTCAGGCACTGGTTCGTGTGGTGCTGGACCGTCCTCGTCAGCGGCAGCACCGCCGCCGCGGCCGCCGCGCCGCCCGCGATCGCCGCCCACGGGAGCACCGCGCGCAGCGCGTCCACGAGGACGTCGTCACCGCTCCAGCGGGTCCGCTTCGCGTGCCTGGCCAGCCAGCGCAGCAACCCGCGCGACAGAAAGGCCAGCAACAGACCCGCCGCGAGGGCGATTCCCGCCAGGACCAGGTCATCGACGGTGAGCGCTCGGTCCACCGGTCACCTCCCATTCGTTTCGTGCAACCGCTCATCCTGCCGTATCCGCACGGAGGTTCGTACCAACCGCATCGGGGTGCGCTTGTGCTGCCCCTCACCACTGCGGCAGGCTGTCGCGCAGTGATCGTCAGGGGAGGCTCGATGACAGGTCCGGTGCTCGCGGTCGACCAGGGCACGTCCGGCACCAAGGCCCTGGTGATCTGCCCCGAACGGGGCGTCATCGGCACCGGATTCGCCGCCGTACGGACCCGGCACCTGCCCGGCGGCCTGGTGGAGGCCGACCCCTTGGAGCTCTACGACTCGGTGCTCGTCGCCGGCCGCCGGGCGCTCGCCGAGGCCGGTGAACCGGTGACCGCGCTCGGCCTGGCCAACCAGGGCGAGACCGTCCTCGCCTGGGACCCCGGCACCGGGCGCCCGCTCACCGACGCCATCGTCTGGCAGGACCGCCGGGCCGAGTCCGT
The DNA here is from genome assembly GCF_040643955.1 of Streptomyces sp. NPDC047061. NCBI lineage: Bacteria > Bacillati > Actinomycetota > Actinomycetes > Kitasatosporales > Streptomycetaceae > Streptomyces > Streptomyces sp. NPDC047061. The sequence goes on along the minus strand of NZ_JBEYVI010000020.1, from coordinate 128,369 downwards.
CTGCGGCGGACTCGCCGAGCACGCGGAGGAGTTACGCGCCCTCACCGGCCTGCCGCTCGACCCCTACTTCGCCGCACCCAAGATGGCCTGGATCCGCCGGCACCTGACCACCGAGGGAGTCGTCACCACCACCGACGCCTGGCTGGTCCACCGGCTCACCGGCGCCTACGTCACCGACGCCGCCACCGCCGGCCGTACCCATCTCCTCGACCTGGACCGGGTGCAGTGGTCCTCCCGCGCCCTCGACCTCTACGGGCTGTCCGCCGAACGCCTTCCCGAGATCGTCGACAACGCCCAACTCGTCGGCACCACGAAGGAGTTCGGGGAGAAGATCCCGCTCACCGGCCTCGCCACTGACCAGCAGGCCGCCCTCCTCGCCCAGCGCATCACCGGGCCCGGCGGCGCCAAGTGCACCTACGGCACCGGGGCCTTCCTGCTCGCGCACACCGGTGAGACACCCCGGCACAGCACCTCCGGCCTCGTCAGCTGTGTCGCCTGGCGCCTCGCCGGAGAGCCCGGCTACTGCCTGGACGGCCAGGTGTACACCGCCGCCTCCGCGGTGCGCTGGCTCACCGACCTCGGCGTGATCTCGGGCCCCGCCGACCTGGACCGGGTGGGCGGCACCGTCCCCGACACCGGCGGGGTCACCTTCGTCCCCGCGCTGGCCGGGCTCGCCGCCCCCTGGTGGCGCGGCGACCTGCGCGGCTCCCTCACCGGGCTCGGCCTCGACACCGGCCCCGGACATCTGGCGCGGGCCCTGTGCGAGGGCCTCGCCGCCCAGGTGGCTGAGCTCGCCGAAGCCGCCGGGACCGACCTCGGCACCCCGCTGACCGCGCTGCGCGTCGACGGCGGCCTGACCCGCTCGGCGCTGCTCATGCAGACCCAGGCCGACCTGCTGCAACGCCCCGTCGAGGTGTCCACGCTGCCCGACGCCACCGCCCTGGGCGTGGGCGCGCTCGCCCACCTCGGCAGCGACCCTGTCGACTTCCTGCCGGACGACGGCCCCTCCGCCGTCTACGAGCCGCGCATCTCCGCCGCCGAGGCCGCCGACCGCCTGGGCGTCTTCCGGGCCGCCGTCGCCACCCTGCTCGACGGGCCGCCGGCCGGATCCGGAGCGCCCGCATGACGGTCACCGCCGGGGGACCGCCGCCCGCCGCGCCGTACGACGTGACAGTCGTCGGCGCCGGGGTCGTCGGCAGTGCGATCGCCCGCGAACTCGCCCGCCACCCGCACCTCAGGATCGCCCTGGTGGAGGCGCAGGACGACGTCGGCCAGGGCACCTCGAAGGCCAACACCGCCATCCTGCACACCGGTTTCGACGCCACCCCCGGCACCCTGGAGGCCCGCCTCGTCCGCGAGGGCTCCCGCCTCCTCGCCGCGTACGCCGCCGAGTCCGGCATCCCGGTCGAGCCGGTCGGCGCGCTGCTGGTCGCCTGGGACCGGGAGCAACTGGCCGCCCTGCCGGACCTCGCCCGCAAGGCCGTACGCAACGACTGCCACGACACGGCGCAGTTGGGCGCCGAGGAGCTGTACGCCCGCGAACCCCACCTCGGCCCCGGCGCGCTCGGCGCCCTGCACGTGCCCGGCGAGAGCATCGTCTGCCCCTGGAGCACCACCCTGGCGTACGCCACCCAGGCGGTCCGCGGCGGCGCCGACCTCCACCTCAATGCCCGTGTCACGGCGGCGAGCCGACGCGACGGCGTGCACACCCTCACCACCTCGCGCGGCCCCCTCCACACCCGGCACCTGGTCAACGCGGCCGGCCTGCACGCCGACACCCTCGACCGCCTCCTCGGCCACCACGCCTTCACCGTCACCCCGCGCCGCGGCCAGCTGATCGTCTACGACCGGCTCGCCCGCACCCTCGTCCGGCACATCCTGCTGCCGGTCCCCACCGCCCTCGGCAAGGGCGTCCTGGTCGCACCCACCGTCTACGGCAACGTTCTCCTCGGCCCCACCGCCGAGGACCTGGACGACAGGACCGCCACCCAGTCCACCGCGCAGGGACTGGCACTGCTCCGCGAGAAGGGCCGCCGGATCCTGCCCGCGCTCCTCGACGAGGAGGTCACCGCCGTCTACGCGGGCCTGCGCGCCGCCACCGAACACGACGACTACCGCATCTCCGCCCACCCCGGCCAGGCGTACGTCACCGTCGGCGGCATCCGCTCCACGGGCCTCACCGCATCGCTCGCCATCGCCGCCCATGTCACCGGGCTGCTGGGGGACGCGGGGCTGGACCTGAGGAACCCCGTCGACCTGGAACCGGTGAGCATGCCGAACCTCGGTGCCGCCTTCCCCCGCCCCTACCAGCAGAGGGGTGACACCATCGTCTGCCACTGCGAGCACGTCACCCTCGGCGAGATCCGGGACGCCCTCGCCGCCACGATCCCGCCGCGCGCCCTGCCGGGCCTGCGCCGCCGCACCCGGGCCGGGGCGGGCCGCTGCCAGGGCTTCCACTGCGGGGCGACGGTCCGGGAGCTGTTCGAGAAGGCGGGCAGACCATGACCGCGGAGCGCCACGTGGACGTCCTCGTCGTCGGCGCCGGCCCCGCCGGTCTCGCGGCCGCGCGCCGGATCCGTCCGCGCCCTGGACGCCCGGCTCCGCTCGCGCGTCCCGCTGCTCACCGGCACCACGGTCACCGAACTCCTCGGGCACGGGAGGCTGTCCGGTGTGCGGATCCGGCACCTCGACGGCCGTACCGGCGTCCTCGCCTGCGACACCGTCGTCCTCACCGGGGACTTCGCCGCCGAGGACGAACTCGCCCGGCGGGCCCGGATCGCCCTCGCCCACGGGCCGTACACCGACCGCCCGGGTGTCTTCGCGGCCGGCGGCCTGCGGCACCCGGGAGCGGACGCCCGGACCGCGACCCGGGAGGGGGCCGAGGCGGCGCGGGCGGCGCTGGAGTGGCTGGTCAGTCGCCGGTGAAGGACCCGTGCCGGCCCGCCCCCGACGCGAACCGCGCGGCCCCTTCCAGGCCTGCCGTCAGCACGCCCATGCCGTGACGGATCTCGGCGCCCATCGCCGCCGTCTCCTCCAGCCCCTCCTGGTCCAGCACGGAGGCCCGGTCGCTGCGCAGGCAGGCCTGCGGGAAGTCCGCGAGGGACGCGGCGAGTTCCTCGGCCGCCTCGCGGGCGCGGCCGACGGGGACGACCCGGTTGGCCAGCCCCATCTCATGCGCCTCGGGGGCCGGGACCGGGCGGCCGGTGAGGATCAGGTCCATCGCCCGGCTCGTGCCGATCAGCCGGGGCAGCCGTACCGTGCCGCCGTCGATCAGGGGCACGCCCCAGCGGCGGCAGAAGACGCCGAACACCGCGTCCTCCTCGGCGACCCGCAGATCGCACCACAGGGCCAGCTCCAGGCCCCCGGCGACCGCGTGCCCGGCGATCGCCGCGATGACCGGCTTGGACAGGCGCAGCCGGGTCGGGCCCATCGGGCCGTCGCCGTCCTCCGCCACCCGGTTGCGGTGCTCGCCGGCCATCGCCTTGAGGTCCGCGCCCGCGCAGAACGTGCCGCCCTCGCCCCACAGCACCGCCACCCGGGCCTCGTCGTCCGCCTCGAACTCCCGGAAGGCTGCGGCCAGTCCGGCCGCCGTCGGCCCGTCCACGGCGTTGCGCACCTCGGGCCGGGAGAGCACGACCGTGGTGACATGACCCTTGCGTTCGAGGCGGACCGGCATGCGTTTCCCTCCCTGGGGAAGGCCACCCCGCGTCAGATGACCTTCGTCAGATGACCTTGAGTCGTACCAGCGCTCCCAGTGTCAGGGCTCCCGGCAGCAACGGCACCCACACGGTGATGATCCGGTACGCGAGGACGACGGCCGTGGCCACCGCCACCGGGCCGCCGGCCGCCACCAGCGCCACGATCAGCGCCGCCTCCACCGAACCCAGGCCGCCCGGCGTGGGGATGAGGGCGACGGCGACCGTGGCCGCCAGGTACGCCAGCGCCATGTGCGCGGGCGGCACGTCGAGGCCCAGGGCCTGCCCCACCGCTACCAGACCGGCCGCCTGGAGCGCGGGGAAGGCCAGCGAGCCGCCCCACAGTGCCAGCGCCCGGGACGGACGCGTGTGCACCGAGCGGGCCTCGCCCAGGGCGCTGCGCACGAAGCGGAACACCGGCTCACGCACCCGCCGGACGAGGAACAGCGCGGCCAGGGCCACGGCCACCAGCGCGCCGGCGACGGCGAGCACCGGTCCGACGTCCCCGTCGGGGAGCAGGCCGTCGAGCCGCAGCGCGTCGGGGAAGGCGACGAAGAACACGGCCATCAGGCCCACGCGGGCGATCGACTCGGCGAGCAGGTAGAGGGCCAGCGCGGCGGAGGAGGTGGCGAGCGGCACCCCGCACACGGTCATGAACCGCAGGTTGACCGCGCCCGAGCCGAGACCCGTCGGCAGCAGGTGGTTGGCCGAGCCCGCCGCCAGCTGGGTGGCCAGCAGCCGCCAGCGGGGCAGCGGCTGGACGACCGCACCCTGCCGGGTGAAGGCGGCGGCCACCCAGGTCAGGCAGGTGGCCCCGCCGGCCGCCAGCAGCCAGGGCCAGGAGGCGTGGCGCAGATGGCCGAAGCCCTCGACGAGGACCGGCCAGTGCTGCACCGCGATGACCGCGACCAGCACGAGCGGAATCAGGGTGAGGACGTGCCGCCAGGGGATGCGGCGGGCGAGCCGGGGGAGACGGCTCTCACGGAAGTCGGGGATTCTTACCGCTGTCACACCCGGAGAGGTTTTCCGCGCCGCCCCAACTGCGGGTGGCGGAAGAGGAGACACCGGATGACGGCCGGGAAGCGGCTGAGGGGGGAGGCCCACCTGGGGCTTCGCGGAGCCGGCCGGAGCTCGGGGAGGGCTCATCGGGTCCTTCGTACGGGGGGACGGCGCGCGGGCATTGACCTCAACGAAGCTTGAGGTCCTACGTTCTCCCTCATGAGTATGGAGACCACCGCCTGGATGCAGCTGCACAGCGTGATGACCGCCCAGCAGGAGCGGCGCCCGTTCGACCGGGCCACGCTGCGCCGCATCGCCGCCTTCGCCCGCCCGTACCGGGGCGGCATAGTCCGTTTCGTCCTGCTCGGGGTGGTCACCGCCCTGCTCGCCGTCGCGACCCCGGTGCTGGCCGGCCATGTGGTCGACGCGATCGTGTCGGGGCACGACACCGGCACGGTCGTCCGGCTGTCGCTGCTGATCGCGCTGGTCGCGGTCGTGGAGGCGGCGCTCGGGGTGCTCGGGCGGCGGCTCTCGGCGGCGCTCGGGGAGGGCCTCATCCTCGACCTGCGCACGGCTGTGTTCGATCATGTGCAGCGCATGCCCGTCGCGTTCTTCACGCGTACCCGTACGGGAGCGCTGGTCAGCCGTCTCAACAACGACGTGATCGGCGCCCAGCGGGCCTTCGCCGGGACGCTCTCCGGTGTGGTGAGCAACCTGGTCACGCTGGTCCTCACCCTCGCCGTCATGCTCACCCTGTCCTGGCAGATCACCCTGCTCGCGCTGGTGCTGCTGCCGGTGTTCGTGGTGCCCGCCCGCCGGATGGGCGGCAGGATGGCCCGGATGCAGCGGGAGGCCGCCGCACTCAACGCGGACATGGGCACCCGGATGACCGAGCGGTTCTCCGCGCCGGGCGCCACGCTGATCAAGCTCTTCGGCCGCCCCGAGGAGGAGTCGGCGGAGTTCACCGCCCGAGCCGCCCGGGTCCGGGACATCGGGGTGCGCACCGCCACCTCCCAGTCGGTGTTCATGACCGCGCTGACCCTGGTCTCCTCGCTGGCGCTCGCCCTGGTCTACGGCCTCGGCGGCTGGTTCGCGCTGCGCGGCAGCCTGGAGCCGGGCGCGGTGGTCTCCCTCGCCCTGCTGCTGACCCGCCTGTACGCCCCGCTCACCGCCCTCGCCGGCGCCCGCGTCGAGGTGATGAGCGCGCTGGTCAGCTTCGAGCGGGTCTTCGAAGTCCTCGACCTGAAGCCCCTGATCGAGGAGAAACCGGACGCCCGCGAGGTCCCCGAGGGCCCGGTGGCCGTCGAGTTCGAGGACGTCCGCTTCGCCTACCCGGCCGCCGACCAGGTCTCCCTCGCCTCCCTCGAGGAGGTCGCGGTCCTCGACTCGCGCGGCGGCAGCGAGGTCCTGCACGGTATCTCGTTCCGCGCCGAACCCGGCCAGACCGTCGCCCTCGTCGGCTCCTCCGGCGCCGGCAAGTCCACCATCGCCCAGCTGCTGCCGCGCCTGTACGACGTCGACGAGGGCACCGTCCGCATCGGCGGCGCCGACGTCCGTGACCTGAGTGCCCGCTCGCTGCGCGCCACCCTCGGCATGGTCACCCAGGACGGCCACCTCTTCCACGACACCGTCCGCGCCAACCTGCTGCTGGCCCGGCCCTCGGCCACGGACGAGGAGTTGTGGGACGCCCTCGGCCGCGCCCGCCTCGGCGAGGTCGTCCGGTCGCTGCCCGACGGCCTGGACACGGTGGTCGGCGAGCGCGGTTACCGCCTCTCCGGCGGCGAGCGGCAGCGGATGACCATCGCCCGGCTGCTGCTGGCCCGCCAGCGCGTGGTCATCCTCGACGAGGCCACCGCCCATCTCGACAACACCTCCGAGGCGGCGGTCCAGGAGGCCCTCGCCGAGGCGCTGGCGGGACGCACCGCCGTCGTCATCGCGCACCGGCTGTCCACGGTCCGGTCCGCCGACCAGATCCTGGTGGTCGAAGCGGGAGAAATCGTGGAGCGCGGCACCCACGAGGAACTCCTGCTGGCGGACGGGCGGTACGCCGAACTGCACCGCACCCAGTTCGCGGAGGTGACCGCGCCCTGACGGAGCGTTCACATCGCCGTCACATTTTCCTGTGAGTAGGGGAGGGGAGCGCTCCCCTACTTGACGACCGTGGTCCGGACCTTTAGCTTCACGCCTTAAACAAAGCCTCACGCGTGTAGCCAACACCCACCTGACCAAAGGGTGTTGGGCCACACCGTGCTGCCACCCCCCGCGTGAAAGGCCACCCCCCGCATATGGCCAGAACCCTCCCCACGGCTGTCTCCATAGCCGCGCTGACGCTCTCCGCAGGCCTGCTCACCGCCGCTCCCGCACAGGCCGCCACCGGCACCGTCACCGGCCTCGCCGGCAAGTGCCTCGACGTCGCCGGCGCCAACTCCGCCGACGGCACCGCCGTCCAGCTCTACGACTGCAACGGGACCTCCGCCCAGCAGTGGACCCGCGGCAGCGACGGCACCCTCCGCGCCCTCGGCAAGTGTCTCGACGTGACCGGCAATTCGACCGCCGACGGCGCCAAGCTGCAGCTGTGGACCTGCAGTGGCGGTGCGAACCAGCAGTGGACCGTGTCGTCCGCGAACGACATCGTCAATCCGCAGGCGAACAAGTGCATGGACGTCACCGGCAACACCTCCGCCAACGGCACCCGGATACAGATCTGGACCTGCGCGGGCACCGCCAACCAGAAGTGGACCGCCCCGGCGGCCGACGGCGGCACCACCCCCTCCTCGCCGATGGCCGTGGCGCCGTACCTCTACAACGGCTGGGGCGACCCGCCGAGCCCGACCACGATCACCAACGCGACCGGCGTGAAGTACTACACGCTGGCCTTCGTCCTCAGCAACGGCTACTGCAACCCGCAGTGGGACGGCAGCCGGGCGCTGACCGGCGGCGTCGACCAGAGCACCGTCAACACCGTCCGCGCCAACGGCGGTGACGTCATCCCGTCCTTCGGCGGCTACAGCGGCAACAAGCTGGAGAGCTCCTGCTCCAGCGCGAGCGAGCTGGCGGCGGCGTACCAGAAGGTCATCAACGCCTATGGCGGGCTCAGAGCCATAGACATCGACCTGGAGGCCGACGCCTACAGCAACGGGACCGTGCAGCAACGGGTCGTGGACGCGCTGAAGACCGTGAAGGCCGACAACTCCGGCCTGAAGGTGTACATCACCATCGGCACCAACCAGAGCGGCCCCGACACCAGCCTGATCAACCGGGCCGCGTCCTCCGGACTGACCGTCGACGCCTGGGCCATCATGCCGTTCGACTTCGGCGGCGCGGGCCAGAACATGGGCAACCTCACCACCCAGGCGGCCGAGGGGCTCAAGAACGCGCTGAAGAACGCGTACGGCTACAGCGACGACACCGCCTACCGGGACATGGGCATCTCGTCGATGAACGGCATCACCGACAACGGCGAGACCGTCACGGTGGCCGACTTCCGCACCATCCTGGCCTACGCCCAGCAGCACCACCTGGCCCGGCTCACCTTCTGGTCCGCCAACCGCGACCGGCCCTGCACCGGCGGCTCCGCCGACAGCTGCTCCGGCGTGAGCCAGTCCAACTGGGACTACATGCGCGTCTTCGCCGGATACACCGGCTGACCCCCCGCCCAAGCCGCCTTCAAGGAGAACCAGTGCCTTCCCTTCCCCGGCGCCGCAGATCGACGGCCGCCGCAGCGGTGGCCGTCGTCGCCGCCTCCCTGCTCACCGCGGCGGGCGCCTCCTCGCCCGCGTCCGCCGCCACGCTGCCCACCGGCAACACCACCCTGCTCAACGCGGCCAGCGGCAAGTGCGTGGACGCCAAGGCGGCCGCCACCGCCGACGGCACCGTCGTCCAGCAGTACACCTGCAACAACACCACCGCCCAGCAGTGGAGTTTCACCTCCACCAGCGACGGCTACGTCCGGATCAACAACGGCAACAACGCCAACGAGGTCCTGGACGTCACCGGCGTCTCCACGGCCGACAACGCGGCCGTCCAGATGTGGACCTACGGCGGCGGCACCAACCAGCAGTGGCTGCCGGTCGACGACGGCGGCGGCGCCTACCACTTCGTCAACCGCAACAGCGGCAAGTGCCTCGACGACCCCTCCGCCTCGACCGCCGACAGCGTGCAGTTCGTGCAGTACACCTGCAACGGCACGCAGGCCCAGCGCTTCCAGGTCGTCCCGGTGACCCAGTCGAGCAACCCGGACCTCGGCTCCAACGTGGTCGTCTTCGACCCGTCGATGTCCGCGTCGACCATCCAGAGCAAGCTGGACTCGATCTTCCAGGCGCAGCAGACCAACCAGTTCGGCTCCCAGCGGTACGCCGTCATGTTCAAGCCCGGCGCCTACAGCGCGGACGTGAACGTGGGCTTCTACACCCAGGTCCTCGGCCTCGGCCTGTCGCCCGACGCGGTCTCCATCAACGGCGCGGTGCACGCCGAGGCGGACTGGTTCTCGGGCAACGCCACCCAGAACTTCTGGCGCGGTGCCGAGAACCTCTCCGTCAACCCGACCAGCGGCAGCGACCGGTGGGCGGTCTCGCAGGCGTCCGCCTACCGCCGGGTGCATCTGCGCGGCGGCCTCGCGCTGGACGACGGCGGCTGGTCCAGCGGTGGCCTGATCGCCGACAGCCAGATCAACGGCCAGGTCAACTCCGGTACCCAGCAACAGTGGCTGACCCGTAACTCGCAGCTCGGCAGCTGGACCGGCTCCAACTGGAACATGGTCTTCGTGGGCAGCACGGGCGTGCCGTCCACCACCTTCCCGAGCCCGCCGGACACCACGGTCGCGCAGAGCCCGACCACCCGTGAGAAGCCGTTCCTGTACGTCGACGGCTCCGGCAACTACCAGGTGTTCGTGCCGTCCGCGCGCACCAACACCTCCGGCACCAGCTGGAGTTCCGGCACTGCGGCCGGTTCGTCGCTGTCGCTGGACAGCTTCTACATCGTCAAGCCGGGCGCCACCGCGTCGCAGATCAACGCGGCCCTCACGGCGGGCAAGAACCTCCTGGTCACCCCGGGTGTCTACCACCTCGACCAGACCCTGCAGATCAACCGCGCCGACACCGTCGTCCTCGGCCTCGGCCTCGCCACCTTCGTCCCGGACAACGGCATCACCGCCATGAAGGTCGCCGACGTCGACGGCGTCAACATCGCGGGCCTGCTCTTCGACGCCGGCACCACCAACTCCGCCACCCTGGTGGAGGTCGGCCCGAGCGGCTCCTCGGCCTCGCACGCCGGCGACCCGACCTCGCTGCACGACGTGTACTTCCGCGTCGGCGGCGCGGGCGTCGGCAAGGCCACCACCAGCCTGGTCGTCAACAGCGACAACGTCATCGGCGACCACATGTGGATCTGGCGCGCCGACCACGGCACCGGAGTCGGCTGGACCACCAACACCGCGGACACCGGCCTGGTGGTCAACGGCGACAACGTGACGATGTACGGCCTGTTCGTCGAGCACTTCCAGAAGTACCAGACCATCTGGAACGGCAACGGCGGCAAGACGTACTTCTACCAGAACGAGATGCCGTACGACCCGCCGAACCAGTCGTCCTGGATGAACGGCTCGACCAAGGGCTACGCGGCCTACAAGGTCGCCGACTCGGTCACCAGCCACCAGGCGTACGGCCTCGGCAGCTACTGCTACTTCAGCACCAACTCGAGCGTCGTCGCCGATCACGCGATCGAGGCGCCGACCAACTCGAACGTCAGGTTCACCAGCATGGTGACGGTCTCCCTCGGCGGCACCGGCACCATCACCCATGTCATCAACAACAGCGGAGGACCGTCGAACTCGTCGACCAACGTCGCGAACCTCACCTCGTATCCGTGACCGTGGCCCGGTGAGCGGACAACGGGTGCCCCGGCGGATCTCCGCCGGGGCACCCGCCTTCTGTCACGTCCTCTGTCACGCCTTCTGTCACGACGGCGCGTTGTGCCGGGACTGCGCCGCACGCGCCGCGGGCCGGTCCTTCGGCTCCTGCTGGTCCGGTGCCGGCCGGTGGCCGCCGCGCAGTGCGGAGGCCACCGCGGAGACCAGGGCCATGCCGGCGGCCACGCCGAAGACGATGGCCAGGCCGTGGTGGAAGGGCCCGGAGACCAGCTGCGGGAAGAAGGTGTGCCCGGTGAGGACGGACCGCTGGGCGTGGGTGACATGGTCGAGGACGCCCTCCGAGGCGAGCAGGTGCTCGATCGGGTTGTTGCCGAGGAACGTCGCGAACAGCGTGCTCACCGGCGGCAGCGCCGCGGCGTGCGCGGCGGAGGCGGCCGGCACGCCGTGTGCCACGAGGCCGCTCTTCAGCGTGGCCGGGAGGGAGGAGGCGAGCCCCGAGACCATCAGGGAGAAGAACACCCCGATGGACAGGGCGGTGCCCGAGTTCTGGAAGGTGGACCGCATCCCCGAGGCGACACCCCGGTACTCGGCCGGCACGCTGCCCATGATCGACGAGGTGTTGGGCGCCGAGAACATGCCCTGGCCGAGGCCGTTGAGCAGCAGCAGCGCGGCGAACAGCCCGTAGTCGAAGTCGACGGGCAGCGCGAGCAGGCCGAAGAAGGACGCCATCACGACCAGCAGCCCCGCGGTGGAGAAGAACCGGGCGCCGAACCGGTCCGACAGGTACCCGGACACCGGCCCCGCGATCAGGAACCCCAGCGTCAGCGGGAGCATGAAGATGCCGGCCCACAGCGGGGTGTCCTCGAAGTCGTAGCCGTGCAGCGGCAGCCAGATGCCCTGCAGCCAGATGATCAGCATGAACTGCAGGCCGCCGCGCGCGATCGAGGTCAGCAGGGCGGCCACGTTGCCCGCGGCGAACGCCCGGTTCCTGAAGAGCGCCAGGTCGAACATGGGCTCGGCGACCCGCGTCTCGACGACACAGAACGCCAGCAGCAGGGCGATGCCCCCGATCAGGCCGGCCAGCACCCACGGGTTGCCCCAGCCGGTGGCGCTGTCGCCGTAGGGCTGGATCCCGTAGGTGATCCCGGCCAGCAGGATGCCGGCGCCGGCCGCGAAGGTGAGGTTGCCCAGCCAGTCGATCCGGCCGGGGCGGCCCGCCGAGGTCTCGCGCAGGCTCAGGTACGACCAGATCGTGCCGGTGATGCTGACGGGGACGCTCACCCAGAACACGGCACGCCAGTCGACGACGGCGAGCAGCCCGCCCGCGAGCAGCCCGAGGAACTGGCCGGCGAGCGCGGTGATCTGGTTGATGCCGAGCGCCATGCCGCGCTGCCGGGCCGGGAAGGCGTCGGTGAGGATGGCCGCCGAGTTGGCGGTGAGCATGGACCCGCCGAAGGCCTGCACGATCCGCCACAGGATCAGCCACAGGGCGCCGGCCCCGGCGCGGAACGGGTCGAGCGACAGCGCGACCGAGGCACACGCGAAGATCAGGAACCCGAGGTTGTAGATCTTCACCCGCCCGAACATGTCGCCGAGCCGTCCGAGCACGACGACCAGGACGGCGGAGACCAGCAGATAGCCGAGGATCATCCAGAGCAGGTAGCCGATGTTGCCCGGCGCCAGCGGGTCGAGCCCGATACCGCGGAAGATCGCCGGCAGCGAGATGATCACGATCGACGCGTCCATCGTGGCGATCAGCACGCCGAGCGTGGTGTTCGACAGCGCGACCCACTTGTAGCCGGGCCCGGCCGGGGTGTCCTGGTGGCGGGCCGAGCGCAGGGCGGCGGACCACCCGCGGCCGCTCACAGCCGCTCCGCCAGCCGGTCGAGGAGCGGCAGGGCCGCCCCGAGCGTCGCGCGCTCCTGGTCGGAGAACGTGTCGAGGACGGCCGCGAGCCGCTGCACCGACTCGGAGCGCCGCTCGGCGAGCACGGCCCGCCCCTCCTCGGTGACGGCCACGATGCTCCGCCGCCCGTCCGTGGCGTCGGGGGTACGGCGGACCAGACCGCGCTGTTCGAGCTGGGCGAGGGTGCTGGCCATGGCCTGCGGCCGTACCCGTTCCGTCTCGGCGAGGGCGGTCGGGGAGTCCGGGCCCTCGCCCGCGAGCCGCGCGAGGACGGACACCCCCGACAGGGACACGTCCCCCACGGCGTGCGCCTGCCGCAGCCGCCGCGTCACACGGCCCACGGCGAGCCGGAGCTCGGACGCGAGCCGGGTGGCGTCGCTCAGATCGCGTATGCCGCCGCCATCGGCGGCCATGTCTGTCTTCACAGTACTAACATTAGGTTTATCAGTCTGGACTGCTCAACCTTTCATTAGTAAATCCGAGGGATCGGCGTGACGACAGTCACGAACACACTCCCCGCCGGTTGCGTAGGCTGCTCTCCACAGAGCCCTTGACCTGCATAAACGCAGGCAGGGAGCCGAACCTTTGGAGCACTCAATGCTGCGCACCATGTTCAAGTCCAAGATCCACCGGGCCACCGTCACCCAGGCCGACCTGCACTACGTGGGATCGGTGACCATCGACGCCGACCTCCTCGACGCCGCCGACCTGCTCCCCGGCGAGCTGGTCCACATCGTCGACATCACCAACGGCGCCCGGCTGGAGACGTACGTCATCGAGGGCGAGCGGGGCTCCGGTGTCGTCGGGATCAACGGGGCGGCGGCCCATCTCGTGCATCCCGGCGACCTGGTGATCATCATCAGCTACGCTCAGGTCACCGACGCCGAGGCGCGTACGCTTCGGCCGCGGGTCGTGCACGTCGACCACGGCAACCGGGTCGTGGCCCTCGGCGCCGACCCGTCCGAGCCGGTACCGGGCTCGGACCAGGAGCGCAGCCCGCAGGCCGTTTCGGCCTGACCGGCGGACCAGGAGGGCGACATGAGCGACATCGAGATCCGCGACGACCGGGCGGCCGGGCGTCTGGAGGCGGTCGCCGGCGACGAAGTCGTCGGCCACATCGAGTACTTCGTCCTGGAGTCGCCCTCCCGGGCCCTCGTGCCCGTCCACACCATCGTGGAGCCCGAGCACGAGGGGAAGGGCATCGCGGGCTCCCTCGCCCGCGAGCTGTACGCGATCTCCGAGCGCGAGAAGACCCCGGTCGCCCCGCTCTGCCCGTACGTCGTCGTGTGGGCCGAGCGCCACCCCGACGTGGCACCGACGCCGGACCCCGAGCTGCTGCGCGCGGCGAAGGAATGGCTGGTCGCCCACCCGGGTCGGTTCTGAGCGCCCGCCGATGCTCGCCCTCCTCCACACCTCACCGCTCCACGTCCCCGTCTTCGACGCCCTGCGCGACGCGCACCACCCGGGTCTGGAGCTGCGCCACTCCGTGATCCCGGACCTCCTGTCCCGGGCCCGCCTGGAGGGCCCGGAAGCGGTGGCCGAGGACGTCACCGCGGCCCTGCGGCAGGCAGCGGCCCCCGGCGTACAGGCCGTGCTCTGCACCTGCTCCACGATCGGCGAGGTGGCCGAGCGGGCGGCCGCCCGGGTCGGCGTACCGGTCATCCGCGGAGACCGGCCGATGGCGGCCGCGGCAGTGGCGGCGGGCCCCCGCATCGCGGTACTCGCGACGGTCGAGAGCACCCTGCCGCCCACCCTGGCCCTGCTGGACGACGAGGCCCGCCGTGCGGACCGCCCGATCCGGGCCCGCGCCGAGCTCGTACCGGACGCCTGGACCCGCTTCGGCGCCGGCGACATCGAGGGCTGCGCCCGCCTGGTGGCAGCGGCGGCGGACTCCGTGCGCGACGCCGACGTGATCGTCCTGGCCCAGGCCTCCATGACCTCGGCCGCGAACCTCACCACCACCACGGTCCCGATCTTGTCCAGCCCACGCCCGGGCCTCGCGGCGGGTGCGGCAGCGGTCGGCCGGGGGAGTGCGCGAGCGCCGGTCGGGTACACGGGGCAGTAGACCCCCAGAGGCGACATCGAGCCACTGGCCGGAGGACACCATGACAAACCCAGTCCCGAACCCCGACCCCGCTCCAGCCCCCCACCCTCCGGACCCCTACCCCAGCCCGGTCCCCACCCCCGAACCACCCCCGGCCCCCGCGCCGACCCCACCACCCCCGCCCCCACCACCCCCCACCCCGATCCCAGACCCCACCCCCACCCCAGAACCAGGCCCACCCCTCACCTGACCGACACCCAACCGCCAAGCTCAGCCACCCTCAGGCGCGCGGGGAACTGCGCAAAAACCACAACGAGCCCGCACTCGACCACCAAGCCCGGCCCCATCCCACCCCCCTGGGGCGCGGGGAACTGCGCGAAACCGCAGCCCGCCCGCACCCCACAGCAACGACCGGCCCTACGCCGTGACCTCCGAGCGGTCCCCGCCCCACAGCGTGTGGAACGACCCCTCCCGGTCCACCCTCCGGTACGTGTGCGCTCCGAAGAAGTCCCGCTGCCCCTGCGTGAGCGCCGCAGGCAACCGCTCGGCACGCAGCGCGTCGTAGTACGCCAGCGCCGCCGAGAACCCGGGCACGGCGACCCCCTCCCGCGTCGCCGCGATGATCACCTCACGCCAGTCGTCCTGCGCGGCCGCGATCTCTCCCGCGAACGTCTCGTCCGACAGCAGGCTCGGCAGGTCCGCCCGCGTGTCGTACGCCGCACGGATCCGGTCCAGGAACGCCGCCCGGATGATGCAGCCGCCCCGCCAGATCGAGGACACCGCCCCGAGGTCGATGTTCCAGTCGTACTCGTCGCTGCCCGCCTGGATCTCGTGGAAGCCCTGCGTGTACGACACGATCTTCGACGCGTACAGCGCCTGCTCCACCCGGTCCGCGAACGCCGCCGCCTCCGCCTCGGACAGCGCCGTCGGCTTCGGACCGGCCAGCCCGCGCGAGGCGGCCCGCAGGTCGGCGTGACCGGACAGCGAGCGCGCGAACACCGCCTCGGCGATGCCCGACACCGGCACACCCAGGTCGAGCGCGATCTGCACCGTCCAGCGGCCGGTGCCCTTCTGCTCGGCCTGGTCCACGACCACGTCCACGAACGGCTTCCCGGTCGCGGCGTCCACGTGCGCCAGCACCTCCGCCGTGATCTCGATCAGGTAGGAGTCCAGCCGGCCCGTGTTCCAGGTACGGAAGATGTCCGCGATCTGCGCGGGGGAGTACCCGGCGACGTCCCGCAGCAGCTGGTACGCCTCACCGATCAGCTGCATGTCGGCGTACTCGATGCCGTTGTGCACCATCTTCACGAAGTGCCCGGCCCCGTCGGGACCCACGTGCGTCACGCAGGGCGCACCGTCGGCCGCCTTCGCCGAGATCTTCTCCAGCATCGGGCCCAGCGAGTCGTACGACTCCTTCGGCCCGCCCGGCATGATGCTCGGCCCGTGCAGCGCGCCCTCCTCGCCACCGGACACGCCCATGCCCACGAAGTGGATGCCCTGCTCGCGCAGCGCCTTCTCGCGGCGCCGGGTGTCCGCGAAGTGCGCGTTGCCGCCGTCGATGATCATGTCACCGGGCTCCAGGAGCGGTGCGAACTCCTCGATCACCGCGTCCGTCGGACCGCCCGCCTTCACCATGATGACCAACCGGCGCGGCCGTTCCAGCGCCTCGACGAACTCCTTGGCGGTCTCGGCCGCGATGAAGTCGCCCTCGTCCCCGAAGTTCTCCACCAGCTCGCGTGTCTTCGACACCGTGCGGTTGTGCAACGCCACCGTGTAGCCGTTGCGCGCGAAGTTCCGGGCGAGGTTGCGGCCCATGACCGCGAGACCCGTGACGCCGATCTGCGCCGAAGTGCTCATACCGCCTGCTCCTCAAGAATCAAGTCGATCCCATAGAACGTGCAAGGGATGCTGCCGCCGCTCATGCCCGCCAGTATTGCCCAAAGGCCATCCTGACCCGCCGTCCGACCGGCCGCACACGCAGATACGGATCACACGGGCCCAACGGCTCAGTAACCTCGTGAAACGCTTCTCCCGGCTGCCGTGGGAGGTATGGGGCTGACGGCACGTCAATGTGTTCCCGCTCCGCGTTCCTTCGGAAGAGGCGGCTGATTGCCGTCTTGTCATGGCCTGTTCGGGCCGCTTACTTTTGGCCTTCCTGACGCGTGTGGCGAGGGGGGCTTCAGACATGGCCGAACGCGGTCGGCACCGCCGGTACCAGCCGAACAGGATCAACCGGGCCTCGCTCACCGTCACGGCGGGCGGCGCCGGCCTCGCGCTCCCGCTCGCCGCCGCCACGAGCGCCGACGCGGCCTCCGTGTCCACCTGGGACAAGGTCGCCGCCTGCGAGTCCAGCGGAGACTGGGGCATCAACACCGGCAACGGCTTCTACGGCGGGCTCCAGTTCACCCAGTCCACCTGGGAGGCCTACGGGGGCACGAGATACGCGCCGCGCGCCGACCTCGCCACCAAGGACCAGCAGATAGCGGTCGCCGAGAAGGTCCTCGACGGCCAGGGGCCGGGCGCCTGGCCGGTCTGCTCGGTCCGGGCCGGGCTCACCCGCGGCGGCGACACCCCCGACGTGCACACCGAGAGCGCCGCCACCCGCCCCGCGGCGAACTCCGCGAAGAGTTCCACGAAGGGCGCCGCGAAGGGCTCGGCGAAGAGTTCCGTACGGGACGTACAGCCGCAGACCACGCCGCAGTCCCGGGCCGGCCAGGCCGAGATGTACACCGTGGTGCGCGGCGACACGCTCTCCGGGATAGCCGAGGACCACGACGTGGCCGGGGGCTGGCCCCGGCTGTACGCGGCGAACCGTACGACGGTCGGGTCCGACCCCGACCTGATCCTGCCGGGACAGCGGCTGAGCCTCACGGGCCAGGCCACCAAGGCCGAGCCGCAGACGAAGGCCGAGACCAGGACCAAGCCTCACACGCAGGCCAAGAGCAAGGGCAGAACCAAGACGACGGCAGAGACGACGAAGACCGCCACCCGTACCGGTCACTCCCTCGTCGCCCCCGTCGACGCCCCGATCGGCACCCCCTACCACGCGTCCGGCTCGCACTGGTCGAAGGGCTACCACACCGGCGTCGACTTCCTCGCGCCCACCGGCACCTCCGTCAAGGCGGTCGAGGCCGGGCAGGTCGTCACCGCCGGCTGGGGCGGCTCGTACGGCTACCAGGTGGTGATCCGGCACGCCGACGGCCGCTACACGCAGTACGCCCATCTGTCGGCGATCTCCGTGCGGGCCGGGCAGAGCGTCTCCACCGGCCAGCGGATCGGCCGCTCGGGCTCCACCGGAAACGCCACGGGCCCGCATCTGCACTTCGAGGTGCGGACGGGGCCCGGATTCGGCACGGACATCGACCCGGTCGCCTATCTCCGGGCCGGCGGCGTCAGTATGTGACCCGCGTACGGCGCCGGTCGAGAAACGGACCGTGCACGTAGTCGGCGGCGGGCAGCAGGACGTCGGGCACGTCCGGGACCACCACGTCCGGCACCGCGGAACCCGACCGCTGCTGGGGCATCTCGATCAGTGGTGCCGGCGCGGGACGCGTGGAGCCGTCGCCCGCCGAACGCACCTCCGCGGACCCGGCCCCC
Organism: Streptomyces sp. NPDC047061; assembly: GCF_040643955.1. Lineage (NCBI taxonomy): Bacteria > Bacillati > Actinomycetota > Actinomycetes > Kitasatosporales > Streptomycetaceae > Streptomyces > Streptomyces sp. NPDC047061. The sequence goes on along the minus strand of NZ_JBEYVI010000020.1, from coordinate 110,263 downwards.
ACCGTCGCCGCCGTCTCCGCCCGCGCCGCGTCGGCGCGCGCCGCACCGGACTGCGCCAGGCCCGCCTCGGCCAGTTCCACCAGCGCCTCGACCAGCGGTTCGGGCGACACCTCGGCCACGGCGGGCTCCGGCACCGGCCCGTCCGGGTGCGGGGCGCGCTCGATGCGCTCGGTCGTCAGCAGGATCAGGCCGCCCGCCGCCACCACACCGCAGCCCAGCGCCAGCAGGGTGCCCGTCGCGCCGTAGCGGAACGTCTCGCCGAACATCGTGATGCCGACCGCGGCGGCCAGCACCGGGTTGACCACGGTCAGCGTGGCCAGCGGCGCGGCGAGACCGCCGCCCCGGTAGGCGGCCTGGGAGATCAGGACGCCCGCGACGGCGTAGGCGCCGATCACGGACAGCCAGAGCAGGTCGGCCGTGGCGATCCCGCCGTCCCAGTCGATCGCCACGACCTTGGTGAACACCGAGGACATGCCGAAGGCTATGCCGGACGCGGTGGCGAGCAGCACGCTGCGCACCGCCGGGTGCCGGTGCGCGGCCCGGCCCGCGATCATCAGGGCGACGACCGCCGAGCCGGTGACCACCGCGACCCCGATCCGCCCGGCGGAGGCCAGGGTGTGCGAGTCGGAGGAGCCGACCAGGGAGAGCAGACCCGCCAGACCGACGGTGGCCATGATCGCGCCCCGCCAGGCGGTCGTCCCGGCCCTGCGGCCGACGAAGAGGGCCGCCATGGGCAGCGCGAACACGATGGTGAGCGCGCCCAGCGGCTGGACCAGGCTCAACGGCCCGTAGGCCAGCGCCACCACGTGCAGCAGGCCGCCGAGGCCGTTGAGCGCCATCGCCCCCCACCAGCTCGGGCGGCGCAGCGGCGCGTACTGCTCGTCGGGGGAGGAGACCGCCACCTGCTCCTGCACGATCGCTCCGCCGGCGTAGGCGACGGCGGAGACGAAGGAAAGCAACACGGACAACGCGAGGGCACTCATACTCGGCTCCTCTGCGTCAGGCGGGACCGTGCGGCCCCACGCGGTGATCGGTCGGCTTCCATGAGCAACACTCTGCCGGTCCGGCTGCTTCCCGTCGTCGTACCTGAGCACCCAATGGGTCCTACTACCGATGGAGTACGAAGGGATCCCGATCATCCCCAGGGTGGGGGCCGCCGGGTGGAGGAGGCGTGCGCAGGGGTCCCGGGAACCCTGGTAGTACTGCTGTTCGTGGACCCGTTCGTCGACCTGGACCCCGATCTCGCCGCGCTCCGCCCGCTCGGCGGGTTCTTCGTCCTGCGGACGGTCCGATCGCAGGTCACAGACCCCGGCGCGGCGCGCGCCGACGAGCTGACGACGCTGGCAAAGGCCTATGAAAAACCCACATCGGATGTTTACGAAAACTCCCTGACTTTCCGTATTGACGCCGTTTCGGGGCGTCTCGGGGTCTCCGAACCCCGGGTCGCCGCCTCCATCGCCCACCAGGCGCTGGCCGCGCGGCTCTGGTCCGTCGCCCTCGGCTGCGCCGTCCGGCACGGCCGCCTCCCCGACCTCGCCCCGGACCTGCTCCGCTGGGACCCCGCCGCCACCGCACCCGACGACCTCTGGCTCACCGAGGTGCGCGCGCTGCCCGGCGGCGCCGACCCGGCCGCGCTCGCCGACACCGTCGTGCAAGCCGTCGTACCCGGCCATCTCGAACCCCTGGGGGAGGCCCTTAGGGGCCGCTACGGCGTCGCCGCCGGTCTGCTGTGGGGCAACGCGGGCTCCGCGCTGGCCGGTGCGGCACGGGAACTGGACCGCTGGGCGCGCGCGAACAACCGTGCGGACGTGGCCGCCCGGACCCGTACCCTCACCGACGCCCTCTTCGCACACCCCCTGCTGCACGCCTCCGGCACCCGCACCGGCCCGGCCTTCCGGCGCCGCAGCTGCTGTCTCTACTACCGGGTACCGGGGGGCGGGGTCTGCGGTGACTGTTGTTTCACACAACCACCGCGCTCTTCCCCGCGCGCCGCATCTGGGTGACCATGGAACAACCGGCCGTGGAGAGCGAGGGGTTGCGGGTGCGAGTCGGACTGCTGACCCGGGAGTACCCCCCGGACGTCTACGGCGGCGCGGGTGTTCACGTGGAGTTCCTCGCCCGTGAGTTGCGGCCCCTGGTCGACCTGGAAGTGCACTGCTGGGGCGAGGGCCGCGGGGTCGGCGTCGTCCGGCACCGCCCCTGGTCCGCCCTGGACACCGCCAACGACGCGCTGCGTACCTTCTCCGTCGACCTGGCCATGGCCGCGGGCCTCGAAGGCCGCGAACTCGTCCACTCCCACACCTGGTACGCCAACCTCGCCGGCCATGTGGCCAAGATGCTGTACGGCGTCCCGCACGTGGTGACCGCCCACTCGCTGGAACCGCTGCGCCCCTGGAAGGCCGAGCAACTCGGCGGCGGCTACGCCCTGTCGAGCTGGGCCGAGCGCAGCGCCATCGAGGCCGCCGACGGCGTGATCGCGGTGTCCGGGGCGATGCGCACGGACATCCTCGACTGCTACCCCGCCCTGGACCCGGCGAAGGTCCACGTCGTGCACAACGGCATCGACACCGCCCTCTACCGCCCGGACGGCGGCACCGACGTCCTCGCCCGGATCGGCATCGACCCCGGCCGCCCGTACGTGCTGTTCGTCGGCCGGATCACCCGCCAGAAGGGCGTCCCCCACCTGCTGCGCGCGGTACGGGACATCGACCCGGCGGCGCAGGTCGTGCTGTGCGCGGGGGCGCCCGACACTCCGGAGATCGACCGGGAGTTCCGCGAGCTGTTCGCCGAGCTGAGCCGGGTCCGCGAGGGCGTGCACTGGATCCCGCAGATGCTGCCGCGCGCCGACGTCATCCAACTCCTCACCCACGCGGCCGTCTTCGCCTGCCCCTCGGTCTACGAACCGCTCGGCATCGTCAACCTGGAGGCGATGGCCTGCGGCACGCCCGTGGTGGCGTCCCGGGTCGGCGGCATCCCCGAGGTCGTCGAGGACGGCAAGACGGGCCTGCTCGTCGACCTGGACGACGACTTCGAGGAGGGCCTGACGCGGGCGCTGGACGCCGTCGTCGGGGACCGGGAGACGGCGCGGCGGATGGGCGAGGCCGGACGGGAGCGGGCCGTGGGGGAGTTCGGCTGGGACGCGGTGGCCCGGCGCACGGTCCGCCTCTACGAGGAGATCCTCAAGCAGGCGTAATGACAGGCGTAACGAACAGGCCGCCTGTTCGACGCGATCCCGGTGCAGGCTTAGCGGGTGTGCTCCCAGGGCAAGCATGGAGCACCAGGGTGAGGGGAGCGGCCATGCGTCGTGGTGGGCCTTCGGTACTCGGGATCGTGCTGGCCGGCGGAGAGGGCAAACGCCTGATGCCGCTCACAGCCGACCGGGCCAAACCAGCTGTCACCTTCGGCGGTACCTACCGCCTGGTCGACTTCGTGCTGTCCAACCTGGTCAACGCGGACGTGCTGCGCATCTGCGTGCTGACGCAGTACAAGTCGCACTCGCTGGACCGGCACATCACCACCACCTGGCGGATGTCCAGCCTGCTCGGCAACTACATCACCCCGGTCCCGGCGCAGCAGCGCCTCGGCCCGCGCTGGTACCTGGGCAGCGCCGACGCCATCCTGCAGTCCCTCAACCTCGTCCACGACGAACAGCCCGACTACGTCGCGGTGTTCGGCGCCGACCACGTCTACCGCATGGACCCCCGGCAGATGCTCCAGCAGCACATCGAGGGCGGCGCCGGCGTCACGGTCGCGGGCATCCGCATCCCGCGTGCGGAGTCCTCGGCGTTCGGCGTGATCACCCCGGGCTCGGACGGGCAGACGATAGAGACCTTCCTGGAGAAGCCCGCCGACCCGCCGGGCCTGCCGGGCGCCCCGGACTGCGTCTTCGCCTCCATGGGCAACTACATCTTCACGACCAAGACCCTGGTGGAGGCCCTGCACCGGGACGCCGAGGACGACGAGTCGGTACACGACATGGGCGGCTCGATCCTGCCCCAGCTCACCGCCCGCGGCGAGGCCCAGCTCTACGACTTCGGCACCAACCACGTCCCCGGCGAGACCAGGAGCGACCGCGGCTACTGGCGGGACGTCGGCACCCTCGACGCGTACTACGACGCCCACATGGACCTGATCGCCGAGCGGCCCGCCTTCAACCTCTTCAACCGCAGCTGGCCCATCTACACCCACTCCAACCAGCTCTCCCCGGCCCGCTTCAACTCGGGCGGCATGGCGAGCGAGTCCATCATCAGCGCCGGCTGCCTGATCCGGGGCCAGGTCACCCGGTCCGTGCTGTCACCCGGTGTGCGGGTCGACCCGGGCGCGGTGGTCCAGGGGTCGGTGCTGCACGACAACGTCATCGTGGGCCGCGGCGCGGTGGTGCGCAACGCGGTCCTGGACAAGAACGTCGAGGTCCCGCCGGGCGCGACGATAGGCGTCAACCCCGACCGGGACACGGAGCTGTACACCGTCTCCAAGGGCGGGGTCATCGGCCTCGGGAAGGGGCAACTGGTCACGTAGGGGCTGTTCGAGGCCTTGCTGCTTGAGGCCTTGCTGCTCGAGGCCTCGAACTGCCGGAGTCGGCGCCGGACTAGGTAGTGTGCCTTCGTATGACCGACTCCGGGATCGAGATCACCGCAGAGCTGGTGCACGATCTTCTCGAAGACCAGCATCCGGACCTTGCGGGGCTGCCCGTCCGCGAGGTGGCGGGCGGCTGGGGCAACCAGATGTGGCGCCTCGGAGACGAGTTGGCCGTGCGCATGCCGCGCATGGAAGGTGCCCCGGATCTCCTGCGCAAGGAGTGCCGGTGGCTGCCCGTCCTGGCCCCGCGTCTTCCGCTCCCGGTGCCGACACCCGTGCGGATCGGCGAACCGTCCGCGCGCTTCCCGCGGCCCTGGAGCATCATGACGTGGGTTCACGGCGAGCCGCTGGACCACACCTCGATCCGTCGCGGCGACCACGCGGCAGACACCCTGGCGGGCTTCCTCAGGGCGCTCCATGTGGAGGCGCCCGCCGAGGCGCCGGCCAGTGCGGACCGCGGCGCTCACCCCAAGGAGTGCACGGGCGGCTTCGAGGAGTTCCTGCGTGCCATCGCCCCCGGCGGCCTTTCCGCCGACGTCCGTGCCGTCCGTGCCGTCTGGGACGACGCCGTCGCGGCCCCCGAGTGGGAAGGCCCGCCGGTATGGCTGCACGGCGACCTCCATCCCGCGAACGTCGTCGTCGCGGACGGGACGCTCTCGGGCGTGATCGACTTCGACGCGATGTTCGCCGGCGATCCGGCGTGGGACCTCGCGGCCGCGTGGCTGCTGCTTCCCGCGGGCGCGGGCTCACGGTTCTTCGAGGTGTACGCGCATGCGGACGAGGCGACGATCCGGCGCGCCCGCGGGCTGGCCGCCATGAAGAGCCTCTTCCTCATCCTCATGGGCCAGAACGGCGACCGCGGCCTTCCCGGCGGCAAGCCGGCCTGGGGACCCGCGGGCCGGGCGGCGCTCGACCATGTCCTGCAAGGCGCGTCGGCCTAGGTACGGAGTGACGATGGGTACGCTGAACGGCAGAACGGCCCTGGTCACCGGCGCCGGGCGGGGGATCGGCCGGGCCATCGCCCGCCGTCTCGCGGCGGACGGTGCGCTCGTCGCCGTGCACTACGGCAGTGACGAGTCCTCGGCCCGGGAGACCGTCGCACTGATCACCGAGACCGGCGGGCGCGCCTTTCCCGTGCATGGACCGCTCGACGCGGCCGACGACATCCGAACGGTGTACGAGCGGCTCGACGCCGGCCTGCGCGCACTGGGCGAGCCGACCGCCCTGGACATCCTGGTCAACAACGCCGGCTTCAACATCGGCGGCGGTGTCCGCGAGGTGACCCCGCAGGACTTCGACCGGCTCATGGCCGTCCACGCCAGGGCGCCGCTCTTTCTCGTGCAGGAAGCACTTCCGATACTGCGCGAGGGCGGCCGCATCATCAACATCAGTTCGGCGGCCACCCGCGTCGCCCTCCCGTCCTCACTCGCCTACACCATGGCCAAGGCCGCCCTCGAGGCTCTGACGCACACACTCGCCAAGGAGCTGGGAGCCAGGCAGATCACGGTGAACTGTGTGGCACCGGGCTTCGTCAAGACGGACCTGAACCGGAGGCGCTGGGCAACGCCCGAGGCCGAGGCCCAGCACGCCGCGTTCTCCGTGTTCGGCAGGATGGGGCAACCCGCGGACGTCGCGGACGTCGTGGCCTTCCTCGCCTCCTCGGACTCCCGCTGGGTGACGGGGCAGTGCATCGACGTGTCCGGCGGCTCGGCCCTGTGACGCCCGTCGGCCACCGAGGTCACACCGGCGGGCCGAGACCGAGCCGTTCCTGGGAACCACCTGCGCACACCTGAACTCGGGCGCGACGCGCTGCGAGTGAAAAACCGTCATTTGCCGGACTTTGCGGACCTCTCCCCTCACGATGCAGACAGCAATGTCGAACTTCGGAGGTCATCCGACATGAGAGGGACCAGTGGTATGTCACATACCACCGCGGCTCTCCGGCGCACACGGTTGTGCCTCGCCGGGGTGCTGACAGCGTCCGCGCTGCTCGCCGCCCCCGCCGCAGGGGCCGCCGAGCCGACCGACGGCCACCTCGCCGACCTGGTGAACCCCTTCATCGGCAGTCAGGACGAGGGCAACACGTTCCCCGGCGCGGCCGTGCCCTTCGGGATGGTGCAGCTCTCCCCGGACACCGGGCACAGCACCGGCTACGGCTACTCCCAGCACCGGATCCGCGGCTTCTCCCTGGTCCACCTCTCCGGCGTCGGCTGCGCCATCGGCGGCGACCTGCCCGTGCTGCCCACCACCGGGGACGTCACGCAGACGGACTACGCCAGGTACGCCGCCGGGTTCAGCCACGCCGACGAGGCGGCGAGCCCCGGCTACTACCGGGCCGGCCTCGACTCGGGTGTGACCGCCGAGCTGACCGCGACCGCCCGCACCGGCGTCCAGCGCTACACCTTCCCGGCCACCGACCGGGCGAACGTCCTGTTCAACGCGCACCAGGCACTGCACAAGCCGGTGAGCAGCGACGTCGAGATCCTCGACGACCACACCGTCCGCACCCGGATCACCGGCCACGGCTTCTGCCGCGAGACCGCCCCGTACACCGTCTACACGGTCACCCGCTTCAGCCGTCCCTTCACCGCGTACGGCACCTGGAACGGCAGCACGGTCACCCCCGGCGCCCGCACCGGAGCCGACGGCGCCTACGTCCGCTTCGACACCACCCGGGACCGCACGGTCGAGGCGACCACCGCCCTGTCGTACGTCGACGCGCAGGGCGCCGAGGTCAATCTGCGCGCCGAGGGCGGCCGTTCGTTCGACACGGTACGGCGGCAGGCCCGGGACGCCTGGGAGCGGCGGCTGGGCGGCATCCGCGTCCAGGGCGGCTCCCCGAACCTGCGCCGTACCTTCTACTCGTCCCTGTACCGCACCTTCCTCGCGCCCAACGTCGGCGGAGACGCCGACGGCCGCTACACCGGCTGGGACCGCCGGATCCACCGCGCGCAGGGGTTCACCTACTACCAGAACTGGTCGCTCTGGGACACCTACCGCACCCAGGCCCAGGCGCTCGCCCTGCTCGCCCCGCGCGAGGCCCGGGACATGGCCCTGTCGGTGCTGAAGGTCGACGAGGAGGGCGGCTGGCTGCCCAAGTGGGGCTACGGCACGGTCGAGACGAACATCATGTCCGGCGACCCGGTCACCCCCTTCCTGACCACCGCGTACCAGCTGGGCCTGCTCAAGGGGTACGAGGAGCGGGCCTACCGGGCGCTGAAGCGGAACGCCGACGGGGTGCCGCCGGCCGCCAACGCCGGGGTCGGCCGCGAGGCCAACGCCGAGTACCTCGCCGACGGTTTCGCGCCGTACCTCAAGGGCCGCCCGCACACCAAGGTGGGCGACTCCGACTACGACCACGGCGCCTCCGTCACCCTGGAGTACGCGCTGTCGGACGCGATGCTCGGGCAGATGGCCCGGGACCTCGGCCACGGCGCGGACGCGGCCCGCTATGCCACCCGGGCGCAGAACTACCGCAACGTCTTCGACCCCTCCACCGGCTTCTTCCGGGCCCGCGACGCCTCCGGCGCCTTCACCGGCGACCCCGACCCGGCCCGCGGCATCGGCTTCCACGAGGGCACCGCCTGGCAGTACCAGTGGCTCGTCCCGCAGGACCTGCCCGGCGTGATCTCCCTGATCGGCGGCGCGCGCGCCACCAACGCCCGGCTCGACTCGTTCTTCGCCTACGACAGGCTGCTCGCCGACCCGGCGAAGACCGCACGGGAGGTGTGGGTGCACGGCAACGCGTACGCCTACTACAACGCGGCCGTCTACAACCCCATGAACGAGCCCGACCTGGCCGCCCCGTACACCTACCTCTCCACCGGCCAGCCCTGGAAGACCACCGACGTGGTGCACGCGGCGCTGACCCTGTTCACCGACGGCCCGACCGGGATGACCGGCAACGACGACCTCGGCACCATGTCCGCCTGGAACGTCCTGTCGTCCCTCGGCCTCTTCCCGGTGCAGCCCGGCTACGGCACCTGGGGCCTGTCCACGCCCGTCTTCGACCGGGCCGACGTCCGCCTGGACCGCCGCTACTGGCCGAGCGGCGGGTTCACGGTGACCGCGCCGGGCACCTCCGCCGACCACCGGTACATCCAGAAGGCCCGCGCCGACGGTACCGACTACGGCCGTACGTATCTGACGACCGGTACGCTGCGCTCCCTGCGGTCACTGGCGTTCACGGTCGGCCCGCGCCCGTCGGAGTGGGGTACGTCACCCGAGGCGGCGCCACCGGCGCTGAAGTGACCTCAGGTGTCCCATGAGCCCCGCCTCTTTCGGAGGAGGCGGGACTTAATCTGCTGTTAACTGAGCGTAGCGTGATCGTACTTGACCGTAATCATGAGTCGGCGTTTGACTGCTGATCCACCCTCCGTCGACGCGAGGCACCCCCTTTGAAGACTGTGCATGCTGACCTGCTCGCCCCTCTCGATCTGGCGTTCTGGAACATCGAGTCCGACCAGCACCCGATGCACCTCGGCGCGCTCGGCGTCTTCTCGGCGCACTCGCCGACCGCCGGCGCACACGCCGCCGACCTGCTCGCCGCCCGCGCCGCCGCCGTGCCCGGACTGCGCATGCGCATCCGCGACGTCTGGCAGCCGCTCGGGTTCGGCGGCGCCGCCCGCGAGACCGACCCGGACTTCGACCCCCTCAACCACGTCCGGCTGCACGCCCCGACCTCGGACTTCCATGCCGTGGCGGGCCGGCTGATGGAGCGTCCGCTGGAGCGCGACCGGCCGCCGTGGGAGGCGCATGTGCTGCCCGGCGAGGACGGGGTGTCCTTCGCGGTGCTGTTCAAGTTCCACCACGCCCTCGCCGACGGGCTGCGCGCCCTCAAGCTGGCCGCCGGCGTCATGGACCCGCTCGACCTGCCCGTGCGCGCCCCCCGCTCGATCGAACCGCCGCGCCCGATGCTGGCACTGCCCGACGTGCGCAGGCTGCCCGAGCTGGTGCGCGGCGCCCTCTCGGACGTGGGCCGGGCGCTGGACATCGGCGCCTCCGTCGCCCTGTCCGCCCTCGGGGTGAGCTCCTCGGCCGCGCTGACGTCCGAGCCCACCAGCACCCGGAGCATCGCCGGGGTGGACCTCGACATCGACGACGTGCACCGGGTCCGCAAGGCCGTCGGCGGCACCGTCAACGACGTGCTGATCGCCGTCGTCGCCGGCGCCCTGCGCCGCTGGCTGGTCGAGCGCGGCGACGGCACCGAGGGCGTCGCCCCGCGCGCCCTGATCCCCGTCTCCAAGCGCCGCCCGCGCACCGTGGCCCCCCAGGGCAACCGGCTCTCCGGGTACCTGATACGGCTCCCGGTCGACAACCCCGACCCGATCGCCCGCCTCGACCGCGTCCGCACGGCGATGGTCCGCAACAAGGACGCCGGCCCCAACCGGGGCGCCGGTGCCGTCGCCCTGCTCGCCGACCACGTGCCCGCGCTCGGCCACCGGCTCGGCGGGCCGCTCGTCGGCCAGGCCGCCCGGCTCTGGTTCGACATCCTGGTCACCAGCGTGCCGCTGCCCGGCGTCGGCCTGCGCCTCGGCGGCCACCCGCTCACCGCCGTCTACCCGCTGGCCCCGCTCGCGCCCGGCCAGTCCCTGGCCGTCGCCATCTCCACCTACCGCAACCGCGTCCACTACGGCCTGGTCGCCGACGCGAGCGCCGTCCCCGACCTCGACGTGCTGGCCCGCGCGGTCACCGACGAGGTGGACTCGCTGATCGCGGTCTGCGATCCATGATCCGGTCGGGTTTGGAGGTATTGCCTGGCGCTCCGTAAAATTCCCGGTTCGAAAGCGGGCGCGATACGGAGCGCCGCTGGTGGACCAGGGAAGCGGCAGCGCGATGACGGTGACACAGGACGGCCCGGCGGCCGAGGACGCGGTGCGGGCCGTGGACGAGGCCGCGGACGGGGCCGTGGTCCACGGCCCCGGCATCGACCCCGAGCGGCTCGCCGTCTGCCTCGGCGTGCTCGCGGAACTGGACGAGCTGGAGGTCGACCACCCGGACGCCATCGCGGTGCGCCGGGCCACGGCCGGCGTCTACCGCACGGTCAAACAGCGCCGCCGCCAGGAGCGCCGGGCCGCCAAGACCGCCCACGACAGGTCGGTCACCGAGGCCACCGCGACCGGCTCCGCCGAGCGCATCGACGACGAGACCGAGGGCCTGCTGCCCTCGTCCCGGACCGAGGAGGGCCGGGTCGCCGGGATACTCCAGCGCCCGCGGTCCTGCTACACCTGCAAGACCCGCTATGTCGAGGTCGACTACTTCTACCACCAGCTCTGTCCGGACTGCGCCCGGCTGAACCGCGCCAAGCGCGACGCCCGCGCCGACCTGACCGGCAAGCGTGCCCTGCTCACCGGCGGCCGCGCCAAGATCGGCATGTACATCGCGCTGCGGCTGCTGCGGGACGGCGCCCACACGGCCATCACCACGCGCTTCCCGAAGGACGCCATCCGCCGGTTCAAGGCGATGGAGGACTCGGCGGACTGGCTGCACCGCCTGGAGGTCGTCGGCATCGACCTGCGCGACCCGGCGCAGGCCGTCGCCCTGGCGGAGCAGGTCAGCGCGGACGGCCCGCTCGACATCCTGATCAACAACGCCACCCAGACCGTGCGCCGGCTGCCGGCCGCCTACGCGGCCCTGGTCGAGGGCGAGAGCGCTCCGCTGCCCGCCGGCGAGCTCCCCGCCCACCACGTCATCGGCGCCTTCAACTCCGGAGCCGTCGACGGCCTCGCCGCGCTGCCGCTGGGCACCAGCGGCCTCGACGCCCAGAAGGTCGCCGACCTCGCCCTGGTCGCGGGCAACGCCAGCGTGGCCCGGCACCTCGACGGCACCGCCATCGACGCGGGCGGCCTCGTCCCGGACGTCGTCGACACCAACACCTGGGTGCAGACCATCGACCAGATCTCCCCGGTGGAGCTCCTGGAGACCCAGCTCTGCAACTACACGTCGCCGTTCATCCTGATCAGCGCGCTCCGGCCGGCCATGGCGGTGGCCGCGAAGAAGGCGGCGCGCGGCCGGTCGTACGTCGTCAACGTCTCGGCGATGGAGGGCGTCTTCGGCCGCGGCTACAAGGGCGCCGGGCACCCCAACACCAACGCGGCCAAGGCGGCCATGAACATGGTCACGCGGACCAGCGCGGCGGAGATGTTCCAGACCGACGGCATCCTCATGACCTCCGTCGACACGGGGTGGATCACCGACGAACGGCCGCACTTCGACAAGCTGCGGCTGGCCGAGGAGGGCTTCCACGCACCGCTCGACCTGGTCGACGGGGCGGCCCGCGTCTACGACCCGATCGTGCTCGGGGAGCAGGGCGAGGACGTGTACGGGGTCTTCCTCAAGGACTACGCGCCGGGTAAGTGGTGAGTTTCGGCTGGTCGCGCGGGTGCGGGTGAGTGGGGGCTGGTCGCGCCCACGCGGCGGAGCCGCATATCGCTACCGCCCCGCGCCCCTGGGGGTGTGCCTGAGGCACATCGGGACGGCCCCGCGTTCACGTAGAGATACGCGCCGCTCTCACCCTCGTACCGCCGTCCACCACCAGGTCCGCTCCGGTCACCCACTCCGCCGCGTCCGAGGCCAGCCACAGCACCGCCCCCGCCACGTCCTCCGGTTCTCCGATCCGCCCGAGCGGCAGGCCGTCGGCGATCTCCCGTTCGCGGGGTTCCCACATGAAGCGGGCCATCTCCGTGCGCACCAGGCCCGGTGAGACCGAGTTCACCCGCACCCGGGGTGCCAGTTCGCCCGCCAGCTGCTGGGTCAGGTGCAGGAGCGCGGCCTTGCTGGTGCCGTAGGCACCCACGTGGGGGCCGACATGGGTCGCGCCCTCCGTGCAGACGTTGACCACCGAGCCGCCGTGCTCCCGCATCCAGCCGCGCCACGCGCACTGGGTCAGCCGCAGCGGTGCCTCCACGTTCACCGTGAACGCCTCCCGCCACAGGCCCAGGTCGGCGTCCATCAGCGGGCCGTACGGGCGGTTGGTCGCCGCGTTGTTGACGAGGACGTCCAGCCGCCCGAACTCGGTGAGCGCCAGCCGGGTCAGCTCCCGGGCGTGCTCCGGCTCGGCGACGCTGCCGGCCAGGCCGATCCCGCCCAGCTCCGCGGCGGTACGCCGTACCTCGTCCGGGTCCCGCGCGCTCACACACACCAGCGCTCCGGCCGCCGCGAGCGCCTCGGCGACCGCACGCCCGATGCCGCGGGTGCCGCCGGTGACGACGGCCGCCCGGCCCCTGAGCCCGTACGACGGCCCGTACGATGACGTCATCGCCGTACCGTCTCATGACGGAACGTCAGTCGACAGCCCCCAGGCGGGAGTTGCGGGCCGCGACCAGTTCCAGGACGGTCCGCCAGTCCTCCAGGACGCCTGCGTCGAAGCTCGCGGTGCGGCTCTCCTCGTCGGCCTGGCGCAGTCGCAGCACGTCCTCGTCGGTGGCGGCACCGTCCCCGCGGACGAGGTGGTAGACGCGTTCCCCGAGCAGGTGGCGTACCGCGTGCGCGGCGCCGTCGGCGGGGCCCAGCAGTTCCCCGACGCCGTGCACCAGGCCCGCCACCTGGAGTTCCTTGTCGGCGGGGCGGCCGCGGCGCAGCAGGGCCGCGGTGCGCAGGGCGCGCTGGTGCCGGCAGGCGTACAGCAGATCCATCAGCTCCTCGACGCTGCGCAGCTCCATGCGTCAGTCCTTCCGCGAGACAGCCGTTGTCCTGCGCCATCGGATCATGTCGAGTTTTCGACCCGGCCAACGCAACCTGAACTGCACAGCCTGTGAAGGGAGCGGACGGTTGCGTGATCGAAGATGTGTTCGGATGGATAGGCCGAGCGGGTGGGTCGTAAACGGGGCATCATGTTACGAACGGGTGCATTTCCGGGTCTCCGAAGTGCGCAACGACTCGCGATAGTTACACCTTGTTTGCACTCCCTATCGAGCGGACCCCTGCTCATTTGGTTAATCTATAGAGGACGGACAGCACCTAGGGGTCCCACCCACACCCACGGTCCGTCCCGGGACAAGCCGGTAGACAACGGCCTGCTCTCTTGAGAATCACCGGCGCCACCGCGTCCGAACTGGCCTTCCATCCAGACCCGAGCGGGCGCCCGGCACCGGAACGCAGACCGTCCGGCACGCCCCGAGGGTGACCGAGACATAAGGAGTGCGCGGTGACACCTGAGAAGACGAATCGCGAGCAGCGCCCCAAGGAACGCACGGAGCGCGCGGGCACGCGGCCCGGACAGCTCGGCAGCCTCGACGTGTGGGCCCGGTCCGCCCCGATCCGCCTCGCGGGTTACGAGGAGGACCTCGCGGAGCCCCACATCCTGCCGAGCGTGGACTGACCGGTCGGTCAGTCCCGTCGCGATCGCCGACGCGCATGGGCGTGCGAGACTCACGCCCATGCTGATCAGAGAAGCCACCGCGGCCGACTGGCCGCAGATCTGGCCCTTCTGGCACCGGATCGTCGCCGCCGCCGAGACCTACGGCTGGGACCCCGAGACCTCTCAGGAGGCGGCCCGCGCTCTGTGGATGAGCCCGGCGAAACGTGTCTACGTCGCCGAGGACCCCACCGGAGCCGTCGTCGGTTCCGCCTACCTGACCCCCAACTACGGGGGCCCCGCCGCAGGCGTCGCCAACGCCGGCTTCATGGTCGACCCCGACCGGGGCGGCCAGGGCATCGGACGCGCGCTCGCCGAGCACGTCCTCGCCGAGGCCCGGGCGCACGGCTACCGGGCGATGGTCTTCAACGCCGTCGTCGAGACCAACCCCGCCGTGGCCCTGTGGACCTCCCTCGGCTTCACGATCCTCGGCACGGTCCCGGGGGCCTTCGACCACCCGAAACACGGACCGGTCGGCCTGCACATCATGTACCGCGCCCTGTGACCCGACTGCCGTCCCCTGCGGCCTAGCCGATCAGCGCCTCGGACACGTGCCACAGCCGGGCCGCGTTGTCCCGGTCGAGGGCGTACGGTGCGACTCCGCCGACGTTGGTGCCGCGCTCGGTGACCGGCTTCGCCTCCGCGCAGTCCTCGAAGTAGCGGCCGCTGACGCCCGCCACCGTCGGCGAGGCGGCCAGCAGCACCGAGGTCGCGGCGCCCTGCTCCACGGTCTTCTGCGGCGGGAGCGCGATGGCGCCCGAGGCGATGAAGTCGGCGATGTCCTGCAGGTCCAGGTGCCGGGCCAGGTTGGTGTCCGCGATGTTGCCCGGCATCAGGGCGTTCGCCGTGATGCCGTCGTCGGCCCAGCGTTCCGCTGCGGCGACGGCGAACAGGATGGTGGCGGTCTTCGACTGGCCGTAGGAGGTCCACGGGTCGTAGGGGCGGAACCGGTAGTCCAGGTCGTCGAAGACGACGGGGGAGAAGAGGTGACCGGTGGAGCTGACCGAGACGATCCGGGCGCCGTCCGCCGCCGCGAGCGCCCGGTGGAGGCCGGTGGTCAGGGCGAAGTGGCCCAGGTGGTTGACGCCGAACTGCTGCTCGCGGCCGTCGGAGGTGCGGGTGATCTCCTGCGGGGCCATCACACCGGCGTTGTTGACCAGGATGTGCAGCGGGCCCTGCCAGTCGGCCACGAAGGCAGCGACCGTCGACCGGTCGGCCAGGTCCAGCCGCCCCACGGTCAACTCGCCCGAGCCGGCCGGAAGTTCGGCCTCCAGGCGGGCGACGACGCGGTCGCCCGCCTCGGTGTTGCGCACGGCCAGGGTGACGTCGGCGCCGGCCGAGGCGAGCGCGCGGGCCGTCTCCACACCGATGCCGGAGCTTGCTCCGGTCACCACGGCCCGGCGGCCGTGCAGGTCGACGCCGTCGACGACCTCGGCGGCGGTGGTGGCGGCTCCGAGGGCGGCGGGGTTCTGGGGTAGGGACATGAGGGGTTTCTCCTGTGGATGAGTGGGGGGCGTGGCCGGGGCTCGCCCCGGCGGGAGGCTCTGGCCGTCAGCCGGCGGCCGTCAGTCGTCAGCCGTTCAGGGTTCCCATGTGCTCCGGCGCGTAGCGTTCGCCGGTGACCGCGCCGTGCGGGGCGACCGCCTCGATGGCGGCGAGGTCCTCCGCGGTGAGGGTGACCTCGGTGGCGGCGATGTTCTCCTCCAGGTAGCGACGGCGCTTGGTGCCGGGGATGGCGACCGCGCCCTGCTGCTGGACCCAGGAGAGGGCCAGCTGGGAGGGGGTGACGCCCTTGTCGGCGGCGAGCCGGCGGACCTCGCGGACCACGTCGAGGTTGCGCCGGAAGTTCTCGCCCTGGAAGCGCGGGTCGGTACGGCGCCAGTCGTCCGCGGCGAAGTCGTCGGGGCTGGTGATCGCACCGGACAGGAAGCCGCGCCCCAGCGGGGAGTAGGCGACCAGGCCGATGTTCAGCTCCCGGAGGGTGTCCAGGACGCCGTCGTGCTCGATGCCGCGCTCGAAGAGGGAGTACTCGATCTGCAGGGCGGCCACCGGGTGGACCGCGTGGGCCCGCCGGATGGTCTGCGCGGAGGCCTCGGAGAGACCGATGTGCCCGATCTTGCCCTCGTCGACCAGCTCGGCCAGGGCGCCGACGGTCTCCTCGATCGGCACCTTGGGGTCGATGCGGTGCAGGTAGTAGAGGTCGACGTGGTCGGTGCCGAGGTGGCGCAGCGACCGGTCGAGTGCGTGGCGCACGTACTCCGGCGTGCTGTTCAGGCCGACCACCTGACCCTCGTCGGTGATCTCCACACCGGTCTTGGTGGCGACCACGGCGGCCTCCCGGCGCCCGGCCAGCGCCTTGCCGAGCAGCTGCTCGTTGACGAAGGGGCCGTAGCTCTCGGCGGTGTCCAGCAGGGTGACGCCGAGCTCCAGCGCCCGGTCGACGGTGGCCAGCGACTCGGTCTCGTCGGTGGCGCCGTAGAAGGCGCTCATACCCATGAGGCCGAGGCCCTGGACGCCGACGGTCAGGCCCTGGCCGCCCAGTGCGCGCTGTTCCATGAGGTTCCTCGTTTCCGCGTTCGGTTTCCGTGCCCGGAATCCATAACTAACTGGATAGATACCTTGACCGTAGGTCCGCTCGTCAGTGATGTCAATAACTGGATAGTTACTTGCTAGGGTGGTGGTCATGTCACGGGATTCCAGCGCCACCAAGGCCCGGCTGCTCGACGCGGCCTTCAGCGAGTTCGCCGCCTACGGCATCGCCGGTGCCCGGGTGGACCGGATCGCCGAGGCCGCAGGGGCGAACAAGCGACTGATCTACGTCTACTTCGGCAACAAGGAACAGCTCTTCGACGCCGTGCTGCAACGGGCGATGACGGCGGGCGCCGAGTCCGTGCCCTTCGACGTCGGGAACCTGCCCGGATACGCCGGCGCGATCTTCGACCACCTGGTCGCACGCCCGGACCTGATGCGCCTGCGCCTGTGGAAGCTGCTGGAGCGGCCCTTTGCCACCGGACTCGAACAGGACGCTTTCCGGAACAAGGCGGCCCTGGTGGCCGAGGCGCAGCAGCGCGGCGACCTCGACCCGGCCATGGCCCCCGACGACCTCCTCACCATGGTGCTCGCCGCGGCCCAGGCCTGGTTCTGGGCCGCCGAGGGCGTCGACCCCAAGGAGGCGAGCGAGTCCTGGCCCGCGGAGCGGCTGGCCCTGCACCGTGCGGCGGTGGTCGAGGCGGCCCGCAGCCTGACCGAGCCGAAGAAGCCGTAGCCGCGGGGCCTAGCTCATGGCTTCCCGGACCCGGGCCGCGTACGAGCTGATCCGGGCCCGCGCGCCGTTCGTCGGCACGGACGGGCGGATGGACGCGGACATCGCGGCCGTGCTGGACCTGATCCGCTCGGGTGCGTTCGAGGAACTGCTCACGCAGTGGGGTCGGGTGGCGTAGCGCCCCAAAGGGGCGCGGGGAACTGCGCGACCAGCCACGACGGCGCAGCAGACGAACGACGGCGCTGCCACGTGAGTGCTCAGTCGACAGGCGCCGTCCGCTGCCAGGGCCGCAGCGTCTCCAGCTGCTGGGCCACCTCCAGCAGGACCGCCTCCGAGCCGGGCCGGCCGACCAGCTGTACGGCGCAGGGGGCGCCCGAGGGCAGCGTGCCGAACGGGACCGACATCGCCGGCCAGCCGGTGAGGTTCCACGCCGGGGTCAGCGGGGAGTAGTTGGAACCGGCCAGGGCGTTGCGCAGCCAGCCCCGCTCGTGCCAGGGGACCGCCCGCGGGGAGCGCCGGGCCAGGGCCGGGGTCAGCAGCACGTCGTGCTCGGCGAAGAACGGGGCGAGCCGGGCACGCAGCCGCTCACGGGCGTCGCCCGCCTGGACCCCGCGCAGGAAGCGGCGCCCGATGGCCGCGTGCACCCGGGTCCGCCGGGCGAGCAGCGCGGGGTCCAGCCCGGCCGCGTCCACGGCCGTCCCGGCGGTCCAGTGCCGGAGCGCGGTGACACCGATCGACGCCGGGTACGGCGGTTCGGCGCGCCGCAGCTCGTGCCCGGTGCCCGCCAGCAGCCCGGCCGCCTCCGTCACCGCGTTCGTATACGGCCTGCTGACGGTCACGCCGACCAGCGGGCTGCGCAGCGAGACGGCGATCCTCCGCGATGTGCGCTGCCCGGCGCCCTCGAACTCCTGCTCCGCCAGCACCGAGAGCACCAGCCGGGCGTCCGCCACGGTGGTCGCCAGCGGCCCGTTCTCCGACATGCCGAACCAGTCGCCGTTGCCGATCCCGGCCGGCACCACGCCGAACCCCGGCTTGATGGTGACCAGACCGCAGTTGGCCGCCGGGATCCGCAGCGAGCCCATGCCGTCGTTGCCGAGGGCGATCGGAGCCAGCCCGGCGGCGACCGCGGCCGCGCTGCCGCCCGAGGAGCCGCCCGCGCTGCGCCCGGTGTCCCAGGGGTTGCGGGTGATGCCGCTGATCCCCTCGGTGGTGCCGAAGACGCACAGCTCGGGCACGTTCGTCAGCCCGATGACCACCGCGCCCGCCGCCCGCAGCCGCGCCACGGTGACATGGTCCGCGTCGGCGGGCGTGTCCGGCGTCGCGGCCGAACCGTCCAGGTGCGCCTCCCCGCGTACCGGCAGGTTGTCCTTGACCGCCAACGGCACCCCGGCGAGGGGGAGTTCGGCTAGGTCGGCGCGGGCCGAGAGCTCGTCCGCCTCCGCCAGTGCCGCCTCCGCCCGGACCTTGCGGAACGCGCCGATCCGCCCGTCCAGGCGGGTGATCCGCTCCAGATGCGCGGCGACCACCTCCCGGGGGGTGACCCGCTTCTCGCGTACGGCGGCGGCGATCTCGGCGGCGGTCCGGCCGGCCCAGTTGGTCACGGGCGCTCCTCGGGGTGCGGAAAAGCTGCTTACTCGTCGGTACGAAAGGGCACTCTGCCCCGCCGCGGGCTTCGCGTCGAGAGTCCACGCGTCCGGAGACGGTGATCCGGTGCGCTGCGGGCCGCTCGCCCAGGTCAGTGCCGACCTCGCAGGTCATCCGACGACTGGCTCAACTCCCGTCTGTGCACGCCCCATTGACAGGCCCCTGGGCCCGCTCAATCATCAGACATCCGATGAATGGAGCCGCTCATGAGCATGTCTCCCTACCCAAGACGTCAGGTTCTCGAGGTCGCGGCGGGGGCCGTCGCGGCGGCCGCTCTGCCCCTCGCCGCGGCGGCCGAGGCACATGCCGCGACGACCGGGGCCCCCGCCGCCGAGGCGGCCGGCGGACGAACCGCCGGGGCGGCGGCCGCGTCGTCCTGGGTTCCGGTCCCGGTGCCGGTCCCGGTACCGCTCGACGCCCTGTTCGACAACGACGGCATCGACACCGCCGCCGCCCGGGGCGGTGACTTCGACGGCTCCGGCTACACGTTCCCGGGCGAGGAACTCCCGGCCGGCCGGATCGAGGTCGACGGCGTCCCCTTCGACTTCCCCGCCGCGACGGCGGGAGCCAAGAACAACGTTGTCGCGCTGGGCCAGCGCGTCGGCCTTCCGCAGGGCCGCTACCTGTCGGCCGTCTTCCTCACCTCCGGCAGCTACGGCAACGCCGCCGGCACGGCCACCGTCCACTACGCCGACGGCACGACCAGTACCGCCGGCCTGAGCGGCGGCGACTGGTACGCGGTGGGCGGATCGCTGTCGGCGCCGTACCGCTACCAGCCCGACGGCGGCAAGGACGCGCACAGTGTCGGCATCGGCACCTCGGAGGTGTGGATCGACCCGCAGCGCGAGGCCGTCGCCCTCACCCTGCCGGTCACCAACCCGGCCGAGGCCGGCAGGACCGCTCTGCACGTCTTCGCGCTCTCCCTCCAGCCCGTGGCCCAGGGACGGGCCCTTGCCCTGCGCGACGCCCGCTCCACCAGCTCCCTGCTCGACGCCTCCGGCGCCCAGAGCGTCGAGGCCACCGTCGTCAACGCGGGCACCGTGGCGATCCTGGCGGGCGACGCGGTGTCCGTGCGGGTCGACGTCCCCGGCGCCCGCACCGTCGAGCCCGCCCGCATCCGTCGCCTCGACCCCGGCGAACAGGCCCGCGTCCACGTCGGTATCCGCAATCGCACCGGCACCGCCCCGGGCACCGCGCAGGACGGCTCGGTGAGCGTCCACGGCCGCGGCACTCAAGTCACCGCGAGCACGAGCACGTTGACCCTGGGCACCGCCGACTACCAGCCCACCGAGACCTCCTTGGCCGGCCACCGGGCCCCGTACTGGTTCAACGACGCCAAGTTCGGCATCTTCATCCACTGGGGCGTCTACGCGGTGCCCGCGTGGGCGCCGGTCGGGGTGCAGTACGCCGAGTGGTACTGGGACCAGATGCAGGACCCGAACAACCCGACGTACGCCTATCACCGGGACACCTACGGCACGGACTTCGCCTACGACGACTTCATCCCGCGCTTCACCGCGGAGAAGTTCGACCCGCGCGCCTGGGTGGAGCTGTTCCGGGACGCCGGTGCCCAGTACCACGTCCTGACCTCCAAGCACCACGAGGGCTTCGCCCTGTGGGACACCAAGGTCTCCGACCGCAACGCGGTGAAGATGGGCCCGAAACGGGACGTGGTCAAGGAGTTGTTCGAGGCGTCCCGCCGGCACACCCCCGAACTCCACCGCGGCCTCTACTTCTCCATGCCCGAGTGGTTCAACCCCGACAGCCCCTGGATGGGCCACGCCCCGCGCAACCCCTACACCCTGGACCCGCTGCCGTACACCGGCTACACCCCGGGCAAGGACTTCGTGCGGGACTACCAGGCACCGCAGATGCTGGAACTGGTCCACGGCTACGACCCGGAGATCATCTGGTGCGACATCGGCGGCGACAACGACAGCGTCCATGTCCTCGCCGAGTACTTCAACCACGCCAAGAACCGGGCCCGTCCGATCGACGTGACCGTCAACGACCGTTCGGGCATCGGCTTCCACGACTACACGACGCCGGAGTACACGACGTACGCCGACACGGTCGTCGCCAAGTGGGAGGCCAGCCGCGGCCTCGACCCGCGCAGTTACGGCTACAACCAGGCGACCCCGGACGGCTCCTACATGACCGCCGAGGAGGTCGTGCACAGCCTCGTCGACATCGTCTCCAAGAACGGCAACTTCCTGCTCGACATCGGCCCGCGCGCCGACGGCACCATCCCGGAGATCATGCAGACCCGGCTGCGCGAGACGGGCGCCTGGCTGGCCGTCAACGGCGAGGCGATCTACGCCACCACGTACTGGTCGCGCATGGCCCAGCTCGGCGACGACCTGCGGTTCACGGTCCGCCCGGACGAGGCCTTCTACATCCACTCCCTGACCCGGCCGGGCGCAAAGCTCACCGTCGAGGCCCCGGTGCCGGTCCGCGCCGGCGACAGGGTGACCATGCTCGGCCACGGCCGACCGCTGACCTGGACCGTCGCCAACGGGGCCCTGGTCATCGACGTGCCCGAGGCGGCCCGCAGGGCGGGACAGCACGCGTGGGTGTTCAAGGTGGAGTGGCATGCGTGAGGCCGGACGACGGCTGCCGCGGCTCCTCGGGGCCGCGGCGGCGCTGACCCTGCTGGCGGCCGTACTGGCCCTGCCGACGGCGGCACCGACCGCGGCGGTGGCACGGGAGCGGCAGGCGGCCGCCCCGGTCACCGTGCCCGCGCTGACCGACTGGGCTCCGGCGCCCGGGAGTTACACGTTCGGCTCCGGCACGCGGCTCGTCGCCTCCGACGCGGCCGGGCGCAAGGTCGCCGACACCCTCGCCGACGACCTCAGGGCCGCCGGGCGCGGCGTGGTCCCGGTCGTCGGGGGCGCCTCCCGCCCCGGCGACATCGTCATCGACGTCCGCCCCTCGGCACGGCCCACGCTGGGCACCGAGGGCTACGAACTCACCTCCGGCCGACGACTGTCGATCACCGGCGCGACGGAGACCGGCGCCTTCTACGGCACCCGCACCCTGCTCCAGCTGCTCGCCCAGGGCGACCGGATCCCCGCCGGGCACACCACCGACGTACCGCGCTACCGGGAGCGGGGCGTCGGCGTCTGCGCCTGCTACATCCACGTCTCCCTGCCCTGGCTGGAGAACCTGGTCCGGGAGATGGCGTACCACAAGCTCAACCAGCTGCTCCTGGAGCTGAAGGTGAAGAGCGACGCCCATCCCGAGGCCGACACCTGGGGCTACTACACCAAGGACGAGATACGCCGCCTCGTCGCCCTCGGCGACCGCTACCACGTCGAGATCATCCCGGAGATCAACTCCCCGGGCCACATGGACCCGTGGATCGAGAACCGCCCCGACCTCCAGCTCACCGACTCCGACGGCGCCAGGCAGCCCGCCCGCCTCGACGTCACCCGGCAGGCCGCCTTCGACTACTACACGAGCCTGATGGACGAGTACGCCCAGGTCTTCACCGCGAAGTCCTGGCACATGGGCGCCGACGAGTACATGCTCGGCTCCGACTACGCCAAGTACCCCCAGATGCTGAAGTACGCGCAGGACAAGTACGGTCCGAACGCCACTCCGCAGGACGCCTACGTCGACTTCGTCAACCGCGTCCAGGCCTACGCGGAGAGCAAGGGCCGGCACCTGCGCATCTGGAACGACGGCCTCACCGGCGCCAACACCGTCCCCGTGGCCGCCGGAACCACCGTCGAACACTGGCTGAACGTGGCCGTGAAACCGAGCCGGCTCATCGCCCAGGGCTATGCGGTGATGAACGCGTCCTACTCCCTCTACCTCGTCCGCGGCGGCTTCCACAGCGACACCGAGGCCCTGTACGACCAGAGTTGGGAGCCGCGCTCCTTCGAGGGCGAGCAACTCGCCTCCGCCGACGGCATCACCGGCGCGAAGATCAGCCTCTGGCCGGACAACGGCAGCGGTGAGACCGAGAACGAGGTGGCCGCCGAACTGTGGCCCGCCCTGCGCCACATCGCCCAGGCCACCTGGGGCGACCCGCACCCCGACGCCACGTACGCGGAGTTCACCGCGCGCGGCACGGCCGTCGGGCACGCACCCGGCCTGCGGGACCTGACGGAGGTGCCGGTACCGGACGGGACGTACACCCTCCGGGCGGACGGGGTGTCGTACCGGGCGGAGGTCCTCCGCACCGCCGACGGCTACGCCACCCTGCGCGGCGCCGACGGCTGCCTGGAGATACGCGGCGGCAAGCTCACGCTCAACGCCCCGCTCCAGCCCGGGGTGGCGGCGACCTGGGAGCCCTGCGACGGCGAAAACACCCTGCAGCGCTGGGAGTTGGAGCCGACGGCGGGCGGCTACCACCTGATCGACGCGATCACGCGCATGGCGCTGACCGTGACGGACGACGGCCGGGTGGTCCAGTACCCGCCCGACCAGCGCGCCCCCGCCCTCTGGCACCTCTCCTGACCCGAGGAGCACGCCCATGGATCTCTCACGACGCGTCTTCGTCACCTCGGCGGCGGCCCTGGCGGTGACGGCCGGACTTCCGGCCCTCCCGGCCGCCGCCACCGCGGGCACCGACCGCTCCCGCATTCCGGTCGGCCCCGACGACACCGAGGCGGACCTGGTCCGCAAGGCCTCCCAGGTCCGCCCCACGGCACGGCAGATCGCCTGGCAGGCCCTGGAACGCACCGCCTTCCTGCACTTCGGCGTCAACACCTTCACCGGCCTGGAGTGGGGTACCGGCGACGAGGACCCGGACGTCTTCCAGCCCACCGGTCTCGACACCGACCAGTGGGCCCGCGCCCTGAGCGACGGCGGCTTTCGCCTCGCCATCCTCACCGTCAAGCACCACGACGGCTTCGTCCTCTACCCGTCCCGGTACACCGGCCACACGGTGGCGAGCAGCAGTTGGCGCGACGGCCGGGGCGACGTCCTGCGCTCCTTCGCGGACTCCATGCGCGGCCACGGCCTGAAGGTCGGCGTCTACATCTCCCCGGCCGACGAGAACCAGTACCTGCACGGCGTCTACGCCAACGGCAGCGCGCGGACCGCCCGGACGATCCCGACCCCGGTGCCGGGCGACGACCGTTCCCCGGCCCGCTCCTTCACCCTCGATGCCACCGACTACGGCGCCCACATGCTCAACACCCTCTACGAGGTGCTCACCGAGTACGGCCCGGTGGACGAGGTCTGGTTCGACGGCGCGCAGGGCCACATCCCGCCGGACAAGGTGGAGGACTACGACTGGGACAGCTGGTACACGCTGGTCCGCTCGCTCGCCCCGGACGCGGCGATCGCGGTCACCGGCCCCGACCTGCGCTGGGTCGGCAACGAGGGCGGGCTGGCGCGCGAGGACGAGTGGAGCGTCATCCCGGTCAAGGAGAACCAGTACGGGCGCACGGACTGGGCCCTGTCCTACGACACCGCCGACGAGGGCAGCCGGACCGCACTGGTCGCGGCACAGCCGAGGACCGACTACCTCCAGTGGTGGCCGGCCGAGTGCGACGTGTCGATCAGGGACGGCTGGTTCTACCACCCGGACCAACTGCCGAAATCCGTCGACGAGCTGACCGACATCTACTTCGGCTCGGTCGGCCGCAACGCGGTCCTGCTGCTCAACGTCCCACCGGACACGGACGGGTTGCTGCACGCCACGGACGTGGTCCGGCTGCGCGAGTTCCGCGAGCGCGTGGACCGGGAACTGCCCGAGGACCTGGCGAGGGGCGCACGGCGGTCGGTGACACCGGGCGGCGTGACCGTAGATCTCGGCCGGGAGGTGGAGGTGGAGGTGGACCGGGTCCGGCTGGCCGAGGACATCCGGTACGGGCAGCAGGTGGAGGGGTTCGTGGTCGAGGCGTACACGGCGGGCTCCTGGACCCAGGTGGCCACGGCCGGAACGGTCGGTGCGAACAGGATCCTGCGGCTCGCCGAGCCGGTACGGGCACGGCGCTGGCGAGTCCGGGTCACGGCCACCCGGGGGATGGTGCGACTGGCGGAGTTCGCGCTGTTCCGGTCGTCGCTCTGAACAGAGCGCGCCCCATAGGGGCGCGGGGCTGTATCCGACATGCGGCTTCGCCGCGTGGGCGCGACCAGCCCCCACCCGCCCGCGGCGAACGAACTGCCTGACCAGCGGAGCGTCACCCACGAGCGGGTGCCGTGCTGCCCCGTACCGTCAGCCGGGGCACCGGCACCCGCACCGCCCGCGCCGTACCCCCGTCCAGCAGGGCCGTCAGCTCCCGGGCCGCCGTGCGGCCGAACTCCGTGCTGTCGCGGGAGAGGGCGGAGAGCCAGGGCTTGACCATGCGGCACAGGGCCGAGTCCTCCCAGGAGACGACGGAGACGTCGTCGGGGACCGAGTAACCGAGCTCCGCCGCTGCCGCGACGCCGGCCACCGCCATCACGTCGTTGTCGTAGATGAGGGCTGTCGGGGGCGGGGTCGCGCGCAGGACGCGGCGGGTGACGGCCGCGCCCTCGGCGTCGGAGTAGTCGGTAGTGACCGAGTGGACCTCGCCCAGGCCGCGCCGGTCGGCCTCGGCGCGCAGGGTGCGGATGCGGCGCTGGGTGTGCGCGAGGCCGGGCAGGCCGGCGATGTGGACGATGCGTCGGTGGCCGAGACCGGTCAGCTCGTCGACCACCGACGCCATCGCGGCCGCGTCGTCCGCCCACACCGTGGACAGACCCGGGTGCCGGTCGTCGGGTGCGCCGCCGATCACCACGGCGGGCAGGCCGAGTTCGTCCAGGAGGTCGGGGCGCGGGTCGTCGGCGCGCGGGTCGACGACCAGGATCCCGTCGACGCGGTGCTCCGCCCACCAGCGGCGGTAGACCGCACACTCGTCGGCCACGTCCTCCGCCATCTGGAAGAGCAGACCGAGATGGCGTTCGGCGAGCACCTCCTGGATGCCCGAGACCAGTTGGAGGAAGAAGGAGTCCACACCCAGGGAGTGTGCGGGGCGGGCGAGGACGAAGCCGACCGTGGCCGCGCCCTCGCCGGACAGGGCGCGGGCGGCCGTGCTGGGGCGCCAGCCGAGCTGCTCGGCGACCCGGTGGACCCGGGCCCGGGTCGTCTCGGAGACCCCAGGGCGGCCGTTGAGCGCGAAGGAGACCGCGCTCTCGGAGACTCCGGCGCGGCGCGCGATGTCCTTCATCGTCGGCCGGCGCGCGGGGACGCGTTTCTCCGCCAACTCACTTCCTCATTCGGTCGGGACGGCGATCTGCTAATGCGCTTGAGTCCCAACACCCTAAAGCGTATTAGTGATCGACCGCAATGCGCTTGTAACACCTTGCTGAACTGGGGATTTGAGCCACTAATGACTTTAGCTCCGCCGAATCCATTGACGCGGTGCCAAAACGGCGTGCAAGGTCTGGCCCGGCACCTCCGGCCGACCCCGCTGCAAAGGAGCAACGGAACCATGCGTATCTCCCGCAGAGCCTTCGCCCTCGCCGCTGCCGCCGTCCTCGCCCTGCCGCTGAGCGCCTGCGGTTCCGGCGGGGACGACGGCGGTTCCACCGACGCCTCGGGCAAGGTCGAGGGCGACATCACCTTCCAGACCTGGAACCTGCGCGCCAACTTCAAGTCGTACTTCGACGGCTTGGTCTCGGACTTCGAGAAGAAGTACCCCGGCACCCATGTGAAGTGGATCGACCAGCCGGCCGAGGGCTACGCCGACAAGATCAGCGCGGACGCGGCCGGCGGCACGCTCCCGGACGTCGTCAACGTCTCCCCGGACCTCGTCGCCCCGCTCGCCAAGGCGGGCCTCGCCCTCGACCTCGACAAGGCGGCGGCCAAGTACAAGCCCGAGTATCTGGCGGGCGCCTGGGCCAGCCATCAGATACCGGGGACGAGCGGGACGTACGCCTTCCCCTGGTACCTGAACACCGGACCGCTCTTCTACAACAAGACCCTGTTCAAGCAGGCCGGACTCGATCCGGAGCAGCCGCCGAAGACGTACGACGAACTCTTCGCCGACGCCCTGAAGATGGCGCAGCAGAGCGACGGCAAGGTCGCCACCCTCGCCAACGTGCCGACCATCGAGGACTTCGGGCGGTACGGCTCGCAGCTGATGAACGAGGCGGGGACCGGGTTCGCCTTCAACGACGCCAAGGGCGTCGAACTGCTCACCAAGTACAAGGAGTTGTACGACGCGAAGGCGCTCGACCCGCAGGCGCTGACCGCCACTCCCGAGTCCACCGGCAAGAAGTTCCTCACCGGGGCCGTCGCCATGAACCCCGGCAGCGCCCTCGACCTCGCCAACTTCAAGAAGCAGGCGCCGAGCCTGTACAAGAACATCGGCATCACCGACCAGATCACCAGCACCGGGCACGTCAACATGTACGTGATGGGCGTGATGGTCAACTCGAAGACCAAGCACACGGCGGCCGCCGTCGCCTTCGCGCACTTCGTGACCGACGCGCAGAACCAGATGTCCTTCGCCAAGAAGGTCGCCATCTTCCCGAGCACCGCCGGCTCCCTCGACGACCCGTACTTCACCAAGGAGGACGGCACGGACGAGACCCGGGTGCGCATCGCCGCCGCCAAGTCGCTGAAGAACGCGGTCAACTACACGCCCGTGCTGTTCAGCGACCAGATGAAGACCGCCCTGCGCAACGAGGTCGCCAAGACGCTGCAGGGCAAGGAGAGCCCCAAGACGGCCCTCGACAACGCTGTCAAGGCCTGCGACCGGCTGCTCCAGCAGGAGGGCTGAGGACCCGATGGCCGGCGTGACTCGCGTGCGGCGCCAACTGCCCACCAGCCCCTGGTTGTTCGCCGCCCCCGGGCTGCTGGTCGTCGGTGCCTTCGTGCTTTATCCGTTCGTCTCGACGGTGGTCAACTCCTTCACGGACCGCCGCACCCTGATCCCGGGCCGCTTCGTCGGTCTCGCCAACTTCCGTGAGCTCATCCACGACGACATGTTCTGGACCGGGCTGCGCAACAGCTGCCTGTACATCGTCGGGGTGGTGCCCGCCCTCGTCGTCCTGCCCCTGCTGCTCGCCCTGCTGGTGCAGAAGAACATCCCCGGCATCACCTTCTTCCGGTCCGCCTTCTACACCCCGGTCGTCGCCTCGATCGTCGTGGTCGGACTCATCTGGGTGTGGCTCCTGGACGAACGCGGCCTGGTCAACTCGCTGCTGGAGACCGTCGGGATCGGCCGGGTCGGCTTCCTCAGCGACCAGTGGCTGCTCCTGCTGAGCGCGATGGCGGTCACGGTCTGGAAGGGCCTCGGCTACTACATGATCATCTATCTGGCCGCGCTCGCCGACGTGCCGCGCGAGCTGCACGAGGCCGCCGCCGTGGACGGCGCCGGAGCGGTCCGGCGCTTCCTCACCGTCACCGTGCCCGCCGTACGCTCCACCATGGTTTTGGTCGCCGCGCTCTCCTCGGTCGCCGCCTTCAAGACGTTCTCCGAGGTCTACCTGCTGGCAGGACCGGACGGCGGCCCGGCCGGCGAGGACACCACCCTCGTCATGCTCGTCCAGCAGACCGGCACCGGACTCACCGGCCGGGTCGGCTACGCCTCGGCGCTGTCCGTCGTCGTCTTCGTCGTCACCGTCGCGCTGATGCTCCTCGTGCTGCGCGCCGACCGCAGGGAGCGCCCGTGAGCACCGCGCCGCCCATGAGCACCGACGCACCCACGAGCAGCGCGCCGCCCGTACGCCCCGTCAAGGAGCCCCGGGTCACCGACGAACACGGGCGCCGCATCCGGATCGGCGAACTGGTCCTGCGGTACGCGCTGCTGCTGGTCGTTCTCGCCCTCACGATCGGCCCGTTCCTGTGGCAGCTGTCCACCTCGCTCAAGGGCCCGACCGAGGACATCTTCGCCTCACCGCCCAGCTTCCTGCCCGAACACCCCACCCTCCACAACTACCGGCGGGTCGCCGACACCATCCCCGTCTGGGACTACGCCCTCAACTCCCTGAAGGTCGCGAGCGCGAGCGTGGTGACCAACTGCGTCGGCTCGGCACTCGCCGGCTACGCCCTGGCCCGGCTGCGCTACCGCGGCCGCCGGATCGCCACCCTCGTGTTCATCCTCGCGATGCTGGTGCCGGTGGAGGGCATCATCATCGCCCAGTTCACCACCATGCGTGAACTCGGCCTCAACAACACCCTGATCGGCGTCGTCCTGCCCGGCTCGATCGGCGCCATGAACGTGCTGCTGATGCGCAACGCCTTCCTCAACCTCCCCTACGAGATCGAGGAGGCGGCCTACGTCGACGGCGCCAACGCCTGGCAGCGGTTCCTGCGGATCGCCCTGCCGTCGGTGAAGGGCACCCTCGCCGTCGTCGCGATCTTCGCCTTCATGGGCGCCTGGGACGACTTCCTGTGGCCGCTCATCGTGCTCAGCGACCCCTCCAGGTTCACGCTCACCATCGGCCTCAACTACCTGCACGGCACCTTCGCCAACGACGAACGCCTCGTCGCCGCCGGCACCGTGATCGCCGTGGCCCCGCTCATCGCCCTGTTCGCCTGCCTCCAGCGGTACTTCTTCCGGGGCGTCGGCGAGGGAGCCGTCAAGGGCTGACCCCCGTCAACCGCCAGCAAGGAATACGCATGCCTCCTGCCGTGCGCTTCGGCGTCAACTACACCCCCAGCGAAGGGTGGTTCCACCACTGGCTCGACTTCGACCTCGACTCCGTACGCGCCGACCTCGACTCGATCGCCGCGCTCGGCCTGGACCACATCAGGGTCTTCCCGCTGTGGCCCTACTTCCAGCCCAACCGCACGCTGATCCGCCCGCACGCCGTCGAGCAGCTCCTCGCCCTCGCCGACGCGGCGGCCGAACGCGGCCTGGACGTCAACGTCGACGGTCTGCAGGGGCACCTGAGCAGCTTCGACTTCCTGCCCGCCTGGACCCGTACCTGGCACCGGCGCAACCTCTTCACCGACCCGCAGGTCGTCGAGGGCGAGGCCGCCTACCTGCGCACCCTCGCAGCCGCCCTCGCGGACCGGCCCAACTTCATCGGGATGACCATCGGCAACGAGGTCAACCAGTTCGCCGCGGGACCGCATCCCGATCCGGACCGGATCAGCGCGGCGGAGGCGGAGCAGTGGCTCGTAAGGCTGCTGGCCGCCTGCGCCGAGGGCGCCCCCGGCCGGCTCCATCTGCACGCCTCCTACGACGCCGCCTGGTACCAGGACGACCAGCCCTTCACCCCCGCCCACTCGGCCCGCCTCGGCGAGGTCACCGCCGTGCACTCCTGGGTGTTCGACGGCACCGCCCAGCGGCACGGCCGGACCGGCCTCCAGACCGAGCAACACGCGGCGTATCTGGTCGAGTTGAGCAAGGCCTGGGCCGAGGACGCACACCGGCCCGTCTGGCTCCAGGAGGTGGGCGCGCCCGCCCCGCTGATCCCCGCCGAGCACGCGGCCGCCTTCGCCGAGGCGACGATCACCGCCGTACTGGACTGCCCCGACCTGTGGGGCATCACCTGGTGGTGCTCCCACGACGTCAGCCGGAGCCTCGCCGACTTCCCCGAACTCGAATATGGTCTAGGCCTGTTGGCCAACGACCGCAAGCCCAAGGACATCGCCCACGTCCTCGCGGCGGCCGAGTCCAGGGCGGCGGCGACGCGTTCCACCGCGCTCGTCGTGCCCGCGGAACCGGCCCTGCGCTCCCGGTGCGCGCCCGGCGGACCCGTCTTCGACGCCTGGTTCCGGCTGGCCGCCGACGGCGCCCGCCCCACCACCGTCCTCGACACGCGCGCGAGGGACCAGGAGCATCTCGTCGCGCGCGGCATCACCGAAGTCGTCACTCCCGACCAGGTTCTCCCCACCCCACAAGGAGGCACCCGCTCGTGAACCCCACCAGACGCACCGTCCTCGTCGCCGCCACCGCGGCGGCCTTTTTACCCACCCCCGCCAGGGCCGCCACCCCGAAGGCCACCGCGGCTGCCACCACGGCCACCCCGCCCTACGCGTCGTACTTCTACCCGGACTCGTTCCCCTCCGGCAGCCCGGGCACCGGCATCACCTGGCGCAGCCTGAAGACCTGGACGGCGGCCGGCGACCCCGACCTCGCCTTCAACGCCGCCTCCGTGCCGCTCGCCACCCGCTTCACCCCGACCCCCGCCAACACCACCGCCCGCTCCGGACAGGCCCGCATCCAGTCGCTGGTCTCCTTCGGGCCCACGTCCGGCAACCCGTCCCAGGGCTCGGCCACCGCCGACTACTACGCCCTCACCCACTGGGCCTACCTCGACGAGCTGGTCTTCTGGGGCGGCTCGGCGGGCGAGGGCCTGATCCTCGCCCCGAACGCGCCGATCGTCGACGCGGCCCACCGGCACGGCGTGCCCGTCCTCGGCAACATCTTCCTGCCGCCCACCGCCTACGGCGGCCAGCTCCAGTGGACCCGCGACCTGGTCCAGACGGACACCACCGGGCACTACCCCCTCGCGGCCCAGCTCGTCGCCCTGGCCGCCGCCTACGGCTTCGACGGCTGGTTCGTGAACGCCGAGACCAGCGGCGGCAACACCGCCCTCGGCACCGCCATGCTCGGCTTCGTCAGGGAGCTCAAGTCCCTCGCCGCGGCCCGGGGACAGCGGGTCACCTGGTACGACGCGATGACCGTCAACGGCACGGTCAGCTGGCAGGGCGCGCTGAACAGCCAGAACCAGTCGTTCTTCCAGGCGGCCGACGACATGTTCGTCGACTTCCGGTGGAGCACCTCGACGCTCGCCTCGTCGGGCACCAACGCCGTGCAGCTCGGCCGCAGCCGCTACGAGCTGTGGGCCGGGGTCGACGTCGAGTCCAACGGCTCCAACACCTCCGTGAACTGGAACGCGATGGTGCCCAGCAGCTCGGCGCACATCACGTCCGTCGGCTTCTACCGGCCCGAGTGGACCCGCAACCACCTGCCCGCGAGCCGTACCCCCGGCGACTTCCACGCCGCCGACGACCGGTTCTGGACCGGACGGTCACTGGACCCCTCCCGGCCCGACAGCACCGATCCCTGGCGGGCGCCCGCGGTGTCGGTGGCGGACCGGTCGACCGTGTCGGCGGTGCCGTTCGCGAGCGTCTTCAACACCGGGCACGGACTGCGCTGGTACGAGGACGGCGAGGTCGTTTCGGACGCGCCCTGGAACCACCTCGGCCTGCAGGACCGGCTGCCGTCGCGGCGCTGGGCGGTCCGGACGGCGGGCACCGGGCCGGCCGTGACCTTCGACTTCGCGGACGCCTGGCGGGGCGGCAGCAGCGTGCTGGTGAACGGCGCGCTGGACCAGCCGGTGGTCCTGGACCTCTACGCGACCCAGCTCCCGATCACGGCACAGACGGTTGTCGAGCTGACCTACCGGACCGACTCCGGAGGCGTGGACGTCGAGCTCGCCATCGCCACTGCCGAACCGGGCAGCGCCGGTGCCGCGCCGCCGTACACCTATCTGCCGGTGGACCCGGGCGACGGCTGGTTGACCGCGACCGTACCGCTGACCGGTCTCTCCGGCACCGTCCACGCCCTCGGTGTCCGCCTCACCGCGACCACCGGGCCGGTCCAGTGGCGGCTCGGCGCGATCGCCGTACGGGAGGCGCCGAGCACCCCCGCCGCTCCCGCCGCCGCGCAGGTCACCGCGGCCGACGGCGGCAGCCTGCGGCTCGCCTGGGACGCCGCGCCCGGGGCCGTCCGGCAGTACACCCTGCACCGGCTCCTCCCCGACGGCACCCGGCGCTTCCTCGGCGCCACCGGCCAGCGGGCCTATTTCCTGACCGGCCTCCAGCCGGAGCAGGGCGAGACGACGGCACGGTTCGAAGTGCGTGCCGTAGGGGAGCTGTACACCTCGTCGGATCCCGTGACCGTCACGCACACCTGGTAACCGGTAACCAACAAACGGAGCACCCCACATGCATGACGACCGCAGCCTGGTCGAAGCCCGCCTGAGGCGCGTCCTCGACGAGCGCATCCGTCCCGCCGTGTACCCCGAGTCCGTGCCGCTCGACGTCGCGGTGTGGCACGCGCCCGGCGAGCCCGTACCGGTCGCCGAGGGTCTCGCGGCCGAGCCCGAGCCGATCGCGGTGGGCGCCCGGTGGGGTGCTCCGTGGGGCACCAGCTGGTTCCGGGTGACCGGGACCGTGCCCGAGGCGTGGGCAGGGCGGACCGTGGAGGCCCTGCTCGACCTCGGCTTCGACGAGAACATGCCCGGCTTCCAGTGCGAGGGTCTCGCCTACCGGCCCGACGGCACCCCGGTGAAGGGCCTCAACCCGCGCAACCAGTGGGTCCGCGTCGGCGCCCCCGTGGCGGGCGGCGAGGAGGTGCGGCTGCACGTCGAGGCCGCCTCCAACCCCGTGATCCTCGACTACCACCCCTTCCGGCCCACCTGGCTCGGTGACAAGGACACCGCCGGGCACGAACCGCAGTACACGCTCACCCGGATGGACCTCGCGGTCTTCGACGAGACCGTGTGGAACCTGGTGACCGACCTGGAGGTGCTCGGCGAGCTGATGGCCGAACTGCCGGCCGACGGGGCACGTCGGTACGAGATCCTGCGTGCGGTCGAGCGGGCGCTGGACGCCGTGGACCTGCAGGACGTGAACGGTACGGCGGAGCGGGCGCGTTCGTGTCTCACCGGGGTCCTTGCCGTGCCTGCGGCGCCTTCCGCGCACCGGATCAGCGCGGTGGGGCACGCGCACATCGATTCGGCGTGGCTGTGGCCGTTGCGGGAGACGGTGCGCAAGGTGGCCCGTACGACCGCCAACATGACGGCCCTGATCGAGGACGAGCCGGAGTTCGTGTTCGCGATGTCCCAGGCGCAGCAGTGGGCGTGGGTGAAGGAGCACCGGCCGGAGGTGTGGGCGCGGGTGAAGAAGGCGGTGGCGGAGGGGCGGTTCGTGCCGACGGGCGGGATGTGGGTGGAGTCGGACACCAACATGCCGGGCTCGGAGGCGATGGCCCGTCAGTTCGTGCACGGCAAGCGGTTCTTCCTGGACGAGTTCGGCATCGAGAACGACGAGGCCTGGCTGCCGGACACCTTCGGCTTCGCGGCGGGCCTGCCGCAGATCATCAGGGCGGCGGGCTCGACCCGGCTGCTCACCCAGAAGATCTCCTGGTCCCGGACGAACACGTTCCCGCACCACACCTTCCAGTGGGAGGGCATCGACGGCACCCGGATCTTCACCCACTTCCCGCCCGTCGACACCTACAACTGCTCCATGAAGGGCAGCGAACTCGCCCACGCGGCCCGCAACTTCAAGGACAAGGGCCGCGCCCGGCACTCCCTCGCACCCACCGGCTGGGGCGACGGGGGCGGCGGCACGACCCGCGAGATGGTCGCCAAGGCGGCCCGGCTGCGCAGCCTGGAGGGCTCGGCGGCCGTCGTCTGGGAGACCCCGGCCGACTTCTTCGCCAAGGCCGAGGCCGAATACCCCGACCCACCGGTGTGGGTGGGTGAGCTCTACCTCGAACTGCACCGCGCCACCCTCACCAGTCAGGCGAAGACCAAACAGGGCAACCGGCGCAGCGAACACCTCCTGAGGGAGGCCGAGCTGTGGGCGGCGACGGCCGCGGTCCGCGCCGGATTCGCCTACCCCTACGAGGAGTTGGACCGGATCTGGAAGACGGTCCTGCTCCACCAGTTCCACGACATCCTGCCCGGCTCGTCGATCGCCTGGGTGCACCGCGAGGCCAGGGCCACGTACCAGCGGATCGCCGCCGAACTCGACGGGATCATCGGCGCGGCCCAGCGCGCCCTGGCGGGGGAGGGCGACCGGCCGCTGCTCTTCAACGCGGCGCCGCACGGCAGAAGTGGCGTCCCCGCCGGGGGAGCGGGGCCGGAACAGCCGACCGGAGAGGTGACGGTCTCGGACCGGCCCGACGGCGGACACGTCCTCGCCAACGGCGTCCTGCGCGTCGAGATCGACGCCCGCGGTCTCGTCGTGTCCGCCCACGACCTCGACGCCGACCGCGAGACCGTCGCCCCCGGCACCGCCGCCAACCTGCTCCAGCTCCACCCGGACTTCCCCAACCAGTGGGACGCCTGGGACGTCGACGCCTTCTACCGCAACGCGGTCACCGACCTCACGGACACCGACGAGCTGACGGCCGGCGAGGACGGCCGGTCCGTCCGGGTCGTTCGGTCCTTCGGCTCCTCCCGGGTCACGCAGGTGCTGTCGCTGCCGCCCGGGGAGCGCCGCCTGCTGATCGACACGGAGGTCGACTGGCACGAGACGGAGAAGTTCCTGAAGCTGGCCTTCCCGCTCGACCTGCACGCCGAACGGTACGCGTCCGAGACCCAGTTCGGGCACTTCCACCGCCCGACCCACACCAACACCTCCTGGGAGGCGGCCAAGTTCGAGGCCTGCAACCACCGCTTCGTCCAACTGGAGGAACCGGGCTGGGGCGTGGCGGTCGTCAACGACTCCACGTACGGCCACGACGTGACCCGCAGCGTCCGCACGGACGGCGACCACGGTACGACGACCACCGTCCGGGTCTCGCTGCTGCGCGCGCCCCGCTTCCCCGACCCCGAGACCGACCAGGGCATCCATCGCTTCCGGCACGCCCTGGTGCCGGGCGCGGGCATCGCGGACGCGGTGCGGGAAGGCTGGCGGATCAACCTGCCGGAGCGCCGGATCCTCGGCGCCCGCGACGTCGCCCCGCTGGTGACGGTCGACGACGACGCGGTGGTCGTCACGGCGGTGAAGCTGGCGGACGACGGGAGCGGCGACGTGGTGGTCCGCTTCCACGAGGCCCACGGCGGCCGGGCGCGCGCCACGCTGACGGCGGGCTTCGAGGTGGCGGACGTGACGGTGACCGACCTGCTGGAGCGGCCGTCGGGCGCACCGGCGCCGGACCGGGCGGGTGACGCGGTGTCGCTGCGGCTGCGGCCCTTCGAACTGGTGACTCTGCGGTTCCGGCGGGCCTGAGGCGACGGAGCGCCCCTCAGGGGACGAGTGCGTCGAGGACCGGGCCTGCCCCGCAAGGCAGGGACAGCGCCCGGTCGCCGAGGTCGGACGGCACGTCGGGATGATCGGGGTTCACCCGCACGAGCCGGGCCCGCGGGGTACGGCGCACCAGGTTCTCCATCGGCAGCCGGATCACGCCGGGGGTGTTGAATCCGGCGCCCATCTCCAGGACCAGCAGGCTGCTGTCCGCGGGCGCCGGGCCGAGCCACTGGGAGAGCCGTTGCCCCGCGGGAAGGTAGGGGTCGTCGACGAATTCGGGGCCGACCCGGACATTGGGAAAGACGGCGGCACCGCAGCGTGGGCACTCCGGCAGCGCGGCCGGGTCGGTCACCCGGCCGCTCTCACGGTCGTACACCGCGAGGATCCGGTCGAAGTACGGCTTGCTGGGCCAGGTCTCGCGTGTGCAGGGAACCGTGCACTGCAGGCGGCCGTAGTCGCCCTGGGGAGTGAAGACGCGGTCCGCGGCGAAGCCGTTGCGGGCGAAGAGGGCGTCGACGTTCGACGTCATGACCCAGTGGTCGCGGTCGCCGACCAGTGCCCGCAGCCGCTGGTAGAGGTCGTTGGGGCCCGGACCGTGGCGGATGTCGTCGATGTGGACGGCCCAGTAGCCCCACATCATGTCGGCCGGCAGCGGGGCGCCCAGCAGGTAGCGGGACCGCAGTCCCAGCCGGTGCAGCGCCGGCAGCAGCTCCCTGAAGCGGTCGGCGTCCCCGTAGTCGTAGCCGGCGGCCGCGCTGAGCCCGGCGCCCGCGGCGACCAGGACCCGGTCGGCCTCGCCCAGCCAGGAACGCAGTGTCTCGACCGCGTGCGGCGTGGAGGTGTGGGTGTTGCTCGTGGAACTCACGATTCCTCGGTTCCTTCCGGTTAGCCTGATGGCTGATGATGGTCAAAAAGCGACACGCCGCCCCGCGGGAGATCCCCGAGCTTCCGTTCGCCGCACCTGTGGGCACCCCCGCGGGTGCCGAGGTCATGTCGCTGGCCGAGCTGCGGAGCCGCGTGCCACCGCCCGCCCTCGCCCGGCCCCAGCGTCCCGACTTCCACCAGCTGCTCACCCTCACCTCGGGCGAACACCGTCAGACCGTGGACTTCACGGGCTACACCCTGCGGCCGGGTTCCTGGCTGTGGGTCCGGCCCGGGCGGGTGCAGCAGTGGGGGGACCTCACGCACGCGGACGGCGCGCTGATCCTGTTCCGGCAGGACATGCTGGACGCCGCCACCGCGGTGGCCGCCCGGGTCGACGACATGTACGCGCCCGTCGTCTGCACCCCGGGCACCGGCGACGCACCGGCGCTGGAGCTGGCCGCCGAGCATCTGCGGTACGAGTTCCGGGCGCTGGGGCAGCTGCCGCTGGAGGCGCACATGGCGGCCCTGCGCCACCTGCTGGCGGTGCTGGTGCTGCGGCTGGCCCATCTGACGGTTCCGGCCGGCGGCCCCGCACCGGAGCCCGACGAGATCTATCTCCGCTTCCGTGACGTCGTCGAGCGGAACTTCACCCGCACCCGGCGGGTGGAGGACTACGCCCGGATCCTCGGCTATTCGGCACGCACACTGGCCCGGGCCACGCTGAACGGCGCCGGGCTGAGCGCGAAGGAGTTCGTCGACCGCCGTGTCGTACTGGAGGCCAAGCGGCTGCTGGCGCACAGCGACCGGACCGCCGCCCAGATCTCGGACCAGCTCGGCTTCGTGAACCCCTCCCAGTTCAGCAAGTACTTCCTGCACCGGGTCGGCCGGTCCCCGATCGACTTCCGCGACACGGTCCGTGGCCGCCGGGCCGCTCATGAGCCGACGGGCGCTCAGAACGGGTAGCGGGCGTGCCGGTCCGCGACGGTCACCCAACGGGTGTTGGAGAACGCCTCGATGCCCCACCGCCCGCCGAACCGGCCGTAGCCCGAAGCCTTGACGCCGCCGAAGGGCGCGTGCGGCTCGTCCGCCACGGACTGGTCGTTGATGTGCACGATCCCGGTGCGGACGCGGCGCGCGACGGCCAGGCCGTGCGTCGCGTTCTCGGTGATGATGCCGCAGGTCAGGCCGTTCTCGGTGTCGTTGGCGAGCGCGATCGCGGTGTCGTCGTCGGCGAACGTCTCGACGACGCACACCGGGCCGAAGGCCTCCGCGTGGTAGAGCTCGGCGCTCCTGGGCACATCGGTCAGCACGGTCGCCGGATGCACGGCGCCCTCCGGGCGGCCGCCGCCCGTGAGCACGGTGGCACCCTCGGCGACCGCGTCCCGGACCAGACCCGCGACGCGCCTCGCCGCGGACGGGCTGACCAGCGGGCCCACGACCGTCTGCGGGTGGCCGGGGTCACCGGCCCGGAGCGCGGCGGCCTTCGCGGTGAACTTCTCCTTGAACTCCTCGGCGAGCGAGGCGTGCACGAGGATGCGGTCGGCCGACATGCAGATCTGGCCCGAGTTCATGAACACGCTGAACGTCGCGGCGTCGACGGCGTAGTCCACGTCGGCGTCGGCGAGGACGATCACCGCGTTCTTGCCGCCCAGTTCGAGGACGGCCGGCTTCACGTGGTCGGCCGCGTGCATGCCGATGACGCGGCCGACGTTCGTGGAGCCGGTGAAGTTCACGGCACGCACCCGGGGATCCGCGATCAGCGTCTCCGCGATCCGGGGGGCGTCCTCGCGGTCGTTCGTGACCACGTTGAGCACCCCGTCGGGCAGACCCGCTTCGCGCAGCACGTCGGCGACGAGCAGCCCGCAGGCAATGGGCGCGTCCTCGCTCGGCTTGACGACCACCGTGTTGCCCGCCGCCAGCGGACCCGCGACGGCCCGCACACCGAGGATGACCGGAGCGTTCCACGGGGCGAACGCCGCCACCACGCCCAGCGGTTCACGCACGGCCAGTCCCAGCACCCCCTCCTCCTGGGAACTGAGCACCTCACCCCGCGGCGCGGTGACCGCGGCCGCCGCCTCGCGCAGGATGTCGGCCCCGAGGCGCGCGTTGAAGTGCGCCCAGGGGCGCGTTCCGCCCGCCTCGCCGGCCATGGTCTCGACGACCTGCTCCGTCCTGGCGTCCAGCAGGTCGGCGGCCTTGAGGAAGACCGCCCTGCGGGCGAACGGGGTGATGGCCGCCCACTGCGCGAAGGCCGCGTCCGCGGCGTCCACCGCCCGCGTCACGTCCTCCGGGCCGGCCGCCGGAACGGTCGCGTAGACCTCGCCGGTGTAGGGGTTGATGTCCTGGGTGTTACGGCCGGAGAGCGCGGGCACGTCCTTGCCGTCGATCAGCATGTCACGGGTGACGGGCATGGTGGGTTTCCTTCGCTACGGGGGTGTGGGTCAGGCGGCTGTGCCAAGGGCTCCGCGGTAGGCCGTCTCGTCGTCGGCCGTGAACACGGTGAACACGATCCGGTCGAACCGGCCGGGGTGTGCGGCGAGCCAGTCGGCGACGGTGCGCAGGGCGACCCCGGCGGCCTCGTCCTTGGGGTATCCGAAGACGCCGGTGCTCACGGCGCACAAGGCCAGGGTGCGGATCGCCGGCACCTCGGCGGCGAGGTCGAGGCAGGCCCGGTAGGAGGCGGCCAGTGCCGCCGCGTCCCCGGTACCGGGCCTGCCGTCGGTGATCGGGCCGACGGTGTGCAGGACGTAGCGCGCCGGCAGGTGGTGGCCCCGGGTGATCTTGGCGGTTCCGGTGGGCTCGGAGGTGCCCTGGAGCGTCATGACGGTCGCGCAGTCGTCCCGCAGCCGAGGACCGGCGGCGCTGTGGATGGCGTTGTCGATACAGGGATGGAGCGGCCGGAAGCAGCCGAGCAGGGCGCTGTTCGCTGCGTTGACGATCGCGTCCGCCGCGAGCGTGGTGATGTCGCCCCGCCACAGCGCGGTGTGCCGCGCCGCCCGGTACGGGGCTCGGGGGAACTCCTCGGCGATCGAGGGGAGTTGCTGCCGGACGGCGACGGCGGGCCGCAGCCGGCGTTCCGCACCGAGTACGGCGTCGATCAGCTCGGCGGCGCCGCCGGGCAGCGGACCGGGAGGACGGACCGTGAGCAGGGTGCGCAGGAGCCGCCGGGCGATGGTCGCGTCGGCCGCGCCGGGATCGAGCAGGGAGTGGGCGCGCGGCCCGAGGCGTGACACGGCCGGGGCGCCGCCCAGCAGGCGCAGCACGGTACGCACGTGGTCGTCCAGCCGGTCGGCGGGTGCCGGGGCCGCCGCCGGCCGGAACGGCTCGTCGAGGCCTATCGCCTCCCGGTAGGCGGAGAGGGGGAGCACCCGGTGAGGGGCGCTCGGCTCGGCAAGGCCGTCGGGCGGGAACGGGGAGAGGGGCATGGCAGGCTCCGGAACGGACGTCGGCACGACGCATCTGACGGGGGCGACGTCGGCACGACGCATCTGGCGGGGGGCGAGGGGACGGCAGGGCGGCGCGCGCCGACGTCAGGCGGGGATGCGCAGCACCGGCTTGACGACCTTTCCGCTCGCCGCGTCGGCGGCGGCGTCGTTGATCTCGTCGGGCGAGTAGAAGCGGATCATCCGGTCGTAGGGCAGGCGCCCCGCCCGGTACAGGCCCACGAGGGACGGGACGAAGCCGAGCAGGTCGCTGTCGCCCTCGGTGACGCCCCGCACGACCCGCCCGTTGAGCAGGAAGTTGACGTCGAAGGTGCCGTCGGTGCCGACCGGCGGAGCCCCGACCACGGCCACGGTTCCCCGGACGGCGAGCGAGTCGGTGGCCTGCCGCAGCAGGGCGGGAACGCCGCTGCTCTCCAGCGCGTGGGTCACGCCCCGGCCCGCCGTGATCTCCCGCAGCCGCGCGGGAACGTCCTCCTCCGCGCCGTCGACGACATCGGTCGCCCCCAGCTCCCGGGCGAGGTCGAGGCGCGAGGGCACGATGTCGACGGCGATGACCCGGGCGGCCGGGGTCAGCGCGGCCGCCATGACCGCGGACAGCCCCACCGCCCCCGCGCCGAAGACGGCGACCGTGTCTCCGGGGCCGGGACGCAGTTCGTTGAGCACGGCACCCGCGCCGGTCTGCACACCGCAGCCGATGGGCGCGAGCAGCGCCAACTCGTCCTCGTCGGCGGCCTCGACCGGTACGACACTGCGCTCGTCGACCACGCAATGGCGGGCGAAGGAGGACTGGCCGAAGAAGCGCCCGCCCAGCGGGGTGCCGTCGGCGGCGCGGATCGGCGTGCTGCCGTCGGGCCGGGCACCGGCGAAATTGCGCGGGATGAACGTCTCGCAGTAGCCGGGACGGCCGTGTGCGCAGGCACCGCAGCGGCCGCAGGAACTGAAGGAGAGCAGCACCTTGTCACCGACGCCGACCCGGGTGACTCCGGAGCCGACGGCCGCCACGACACCGGCCCCCTCGTGGCCGAGGACGGCGGGCAGCGGGGTGTGGAGCTTCTCGTCCCGGACGGCGAGGTCGGTATGGCAGATTCCCGCGGCCACGACACGCACGAGGACCTCGTCCGGCCGGGGGTCCTCCAGCCGGACCCGCTGCCAGACGAACCTGCCCGAGCCGGGATGGACCACCGCTGCTCGCGTCTCGGTCATGGTCGCGCCTTCCTGCCGGTGAATGCGTGGGAGGCGGCGCATCACCCCGGGCGCCGCGCCGCGCTCCCAACCTAGGAGCCAGGTCGGCGAAAGAGCTGACGCAATCGTGACGCCCTATGGTCAGAATCCGACAGCATCGGCGGCCGGGGACGGTCGGCCGAAGCGGCGGATGCCGGCCGGCCACACCGCACCGTCACGCCGCACGGCCACACCGCACCGTCAAACTGCACGGCCACACCGCACGGGACGCCCCCTCAGGCGCCCAGCTGACTCCGCAGCCATTCCTCCACCTCGCCCACATGCGCGGCCGCCGCCGCCCTCGCCGCCTCCGGATCCCGGGCGACGAGGGCCCGGTGGATGGCGGCGTGCTCGCGGCGCGTCCTTGCGAACGCCCCCTCCTCCTCGTACCCCCGCCACACCCGGGCCCGGAAGGTCCGCGA
This sequence comes from Streptomyces sp. NPDC047061, assembly GCF_040643955.1. Classification (NCBI taxonomy): domain Bacteria; kingdom Bacillati; phylum Actinomycetota; class Actinomycetes; order Kitasatosporales; family Streptomycetaceae; genus Streptomyces; species Streptomyces sp. NPDC047061. Next base: position 68,610 of record NZ_JBEYVI010000020.1, on the reverse strand, counting down.
CGAGAGACCCTCCAGGATCGCGGCCATCGTGTCGTTCCCGGCGGCGCCCGCGATCACCCGGTGGAACGCGAGGTCGTGCGCGAGGATCTCCTCGGGATCGTCCGTCGCGTTCATCGCCGTGAGGTGCTTCTCCACCTCGGCCAGCTGGTCGGGCGTGATCCGCGCCGCGGCAAGCGCCGTCGCCGTCGACTCCAGTACCCGCCGCACCTCCAGCAGCTCCACCAGCTGCGGCCCGCGGGACAGATCGGCGACCACACCGAACGTCTCCAGCAGGTCGCCCGCCTCCAGCTGGGTGACGTAGATGCCGGAGCCGTGCCGGGCCTCCAGGACGCCGAGGACCGTGAGCGCGCGGATCGCCTCGCGCATGGAGCTGCGGGACATGCCCAGCTGGGCGGCGAGGTCCCGTTCCGTCGGCAGCCGCTGCCCCGGCTCCAGCCGGCCCTCCGCGATCATCGCCTTGATCCGCTCGATGGCGCGCTGCGTCACCGTGCCCTTCTGCGGAGCAGCAACGCCGTTCTCTGCTTCCCCGGTGTCCGTCACGCCACTCCTCCTGTCGCCGGTGCGCCGAAGTCTAACCAGTGAGGTGGTCGGACCACTATGGCTCGTTCGACCGCTCATCGACGGAAAAATAGCGTCTGCAGGGTGTTGAATCCGTCGAGTGGTCTGATAAGTATGCGGTCATCTGCTCGAACACGCTCGATGAGGAGCTGCCCAGATGCCCGGCAGAACACTGAGGAAGCGGAACAGGTCCAGGATCATCGGTGCGACGGCCGTGGCCGTCGGAGCCTCGCTCCTGCTCGCCGCCTGCGGCAGCACGAAGGACACCGGCAGCGGCAGTGCCGGAGGCGGTGGCACCGGCAAGGTCGGGGTGATCCTGCCCCTGCTGACCTCGCCGTTCTGGCAGTCGTACAACGACTACGTGCCCAAGATGGCGAAGTCCGAAGGCGTGGACGCGCTGAAGACGGTCAACTCGAACAGCGACCCCTCGCAGCAGATCACCGACATCAACAACGAGCTCAACCAGGGCGTGAAGGGTCTCGTCGTCGCGCCGCTGGACAGCGCCGCCATCGAGGCCGGACTCGACCAGGCCGAGCGCAAGGGCGTGCCGGTCGTCGCCGTGGACGTGGCGCCCGACAAGGGCAAGGTCGCCATGGTGGTGCGCGCCGACAACGTCGCCTACGGCACCAAGGCCTGCGACTACCTCGGCCAGCACGTCACCAGCGGCAAGGTCGTGCAGATCATGGGCGACCTGGCCTCGGTCAACGGCCGGGACCGCTCCGAGGCGTTCCGTGACTGCGTGAAGAAGAAGTACCCGAAGCTCAAGGTCCTGGAGATCCCCGCCAAGTGGGAGTCCGACACGGCCGCCGCCCAGCTGAGCACCCTCCTCAACGCCAACCCCGACATCAAGGGCATCTACATGCAGGCCGGCGGCGTCTACCTCGCCCCGACCCTGCAGACCCTCAAGTCCAAGGGCATGCTCAAGACGGCCGGGCAGAGCGGGCACATAGTGATCGTCTCCAACGACGGCATCCCGCAGGAGTACGACGCCATCCGCAAGGGCCAGATCGACGCGACCGTCTCCCAGCCCGCTGACGCCTACGCCAAGTACGGCATGTACTACATCAAGGCGGCGATGGCGGGGAAGACGTTCAAGCCCGGCCCGACCGACCACGACTCCACCATCGTCAAGCTGTCCAGCGGCATTCTGGAGGACCAGCTTCCGGCGCCCCTGGTGACCAAGGACAACGTGGACGACCCGAAGCTGTGGGGCAACACGGTCAAATGATCACGCCACTCGTTGAGGCCCGGGACATCGTCAAGCGGTACGGCCCCACCGTCGCCCTCGCCGACGGCCGGCTCACCGTGCTGCCGGGCGAGTCCCACGCCCTCGTCGGCCGCAACGGCGCCGGCAAGTCCACCCTGGTCAACGTCCTCACCGGCCTGCAGGCCCCGGACGAGGGCACGGTCCGCTTCGACGGCGAACCGGCGCCCCCGCTCGCCGACCGGGACGCCTGGCGGCGCAGGGTCGCCTGCGTCTACCAGAAGCCCACGGTCGTGCCGGAGCTCACGGTCGCCGAGAACCTCTTCATCAACCGGCAGCCCCTCCACCGGGGTTTCATCAGCTGGCGGCGACTCCGCAGGGAAGCCGCCGCGCTCCTCGACACCTGGGACGTCCACGTCGACCCCGAGGCGCGCACCGCCGACCTCAAGGTCGAGGACCGCCAGATGGTCGAGATCGCACGGGCGTTGAGCTTCGGCGCCCGGTTCATCGTCCTCGACGAGCCGACCGCCCAGCTCGACAACCGGGAGATCGAGCGGTTGTTCAGCCGGATGCGGGCGCTCCAGGACTCGGGCGTGACCTTCCTGTTCATCTCGCACCACCTCCAGGAGGTCTACGAGGTCTGCCAGACCGTCACCGTGCTCCGCGACGCCCGCTGGATCATCACCGCCCCCGTCGCCGACCTGCCCAGGGCCGCCCTGGTGGAGGCGATGGCGGGGGAGGCGGTGACCGGGCAGGAACAGCGGCCGCGGGACGCGGTGGCCGTCGAAGCACCCGTGGTCCTCAGCACCAGCGGGCTCACCTCCGAGTCGTACGAGCGTATCGACCTCACGGTCCGCAGCGGCGAGGTCGTCGGCCTCGCCGGCACCAGCGGCAGCGGCAAGATCGAACTCGCCGAGACCATCGCCGGGTTGCGCACCCCGACCGGCGGGACCGCCCGACTGCAGGAGAGGCAACTGCCGTTCGGTGATGTGCGGGCCGCGCTGCGGGCCGGCGTCGGGTTCGTGCCCCGCGACCGGCACGACCAGGGACTCGTCCCCGGCATGAGCATCGGCGACAACGCCACCATGACCGTCCTCGACCGGCTCGGCCGCTACGGGTTCGTCGGCACCGACCGCAAGCGCGGCTTCGCCACCGGGCTGATCGAACGCCTCGACATCCACGCCGAGGGCCCCGAACAGCCCGTCTCCGACCTCTCCGGCGGCAACGCGCAGAAGGTCGTCATGGCCCGCGCCCTCGCCTCCGACCCCCGGCTGCTCGTCCTGGTCAACCCCACCGCGGGCGTCGACGTGAAGTCCAAGGAGTCCCTGCTGGCCCGCGTGGACAGCGCCCGTGAGGACGGCACCGCCGTACTGGTCGTCTCCGACGAACTGGACGACCTGCGCCGCTGCGACCGCGTCCTCGTCCTCTTCCACGGCCGGATCGTCGCCGAACACCCGGCCGGCTGGCACGACCACGAGCTGATCGCCTCCATAGAAGGAGTGGACTCCATGCCCGAAGGAGTGGACCATGGCTGAGACCAAGGCCCCGCCGCTCACCCCGGTACGCTCCCCGGACCCGCGCGCGGCCCGTACCGTCCTCCTGCGCCGCGCCCGTGAACTCGCCCTCGTCCCAGCCCTGTTGCTGCTCATGGTGCTCGGCGCGGTGGTCAACGACTCGTTCCTCACCGAGCGAAACCTGATCTCCATCCTCGGCGCCTCCGCCGCCCTCGCGATGGTGGTGCTCGCCGAGTCGCTGGTCCTGATCACCGGCAAGTTCGACCTCTCCCTGGAGTCGGTCGTCGGCATCGCCCCCGCCGTCGGCGCGCTGCTCGTGCTGCCGTCGGCCGAGTCCGGCTGGGGCACCGAACTCCCCGCCGCCCTCGCCATGGTGGCGATCCTGGTGGTCGGCGCGGCCGTCGGCGCCTTCAACGGGATTCTCGTCGTCAAGTTCAAGCTCAACGCGTTCATCGTGACGCTCGCGATGCTGATCGTGCTGCGCGGTGTGCTGGTCGGCGCAACCAAGGGCAAGACCCTGTTCGGGATGCCCGACAGCTTCTTCACCCTGGCCACCTCCACCTTCCTCAGCGTCCCCATGTCGGTGTGGCTGGCCGCGGTCGCCTTCGCGGTCACCGGGCTCGTGCTGAAGTACCACCGGGTCGGCCGCGCCCTCTACGCCATCGGCGGCAACGCCGACGCCGCCCGCGCCGCCGGCATCCGTGTCGACCGGGTGATGCTCGGCGTGTTCGTGGTCGCCGGTGTCCTCGCCTCCGTCGGCGGAATCATGCAGACCGGTTACGTGGGCGCGATCAGCGCCAACCAGGGCAACAACATGATCTTCACGGTGTTCGCGGCGGCGGTGATCGGCGGCATCAGCCTGGACGGCGGCAAGGGCACCATGTTCGGCGCCCTGACCGGCGTACTCCTTCTGGGTGTCGTACAGAACCTGCTCACCCTGGCGCAGGTGCCGTCGTTCTGGATCCAGGCCATCTACGGCGGCATCATCCTGGTCGCCCTCATGATCGCCCGTGTCACCACGGGACGGGCCCAGGACTGACCGGCCCGCGTCCCGCACTCCCCCCGACGGAAAGGCAATCCGTGTCCCCGAGCCCGGCCCGCGTGACCGCGGTCGACACCTACGACATCCGCTTCCCCACCTCGCGCGAGCTCGACGGCTCCGACGCGATGAACCCGGACCCCGACTACTCGGCGGCCTATGTCGTGCTGCGCACGGACGCGGGCGACGGGCACGAGGGGCACGGGTTCACGTTCACCATCGGGCGGGGCAACGACGTCCAGGTCGCCGCGATCGACGCGCTGCGCAACCATGTGCTCGGCCGCCCGGTCGACGAGATCTGCGACGACCCGGGATCCGTCCACCGGGACCTGATCGGCGACAGCCAGCTGCGCTGGCTCGGTCCCGAGAAGGGCGTGATGCACATGGCGATCGGCGCGGTGGTCAACGCCGTCTGGGACCTCGCCGCCCGCCGCGCCGGAAAGCCGCTCTGGCAGCTGCTCGCCGACGCCGAACCCGAGTGGATCGTCCGCCAGATCGACTTCCGGTACCTCACGGACGCCCTCACCCCCGAGGAGGCCCTCGCCATCCTGCGCCGGGGCCGTGAGGGCGTGGACGAACGCCGGGCCCGGCTCCTCGATCGCGGCTTCCCCGCCTACACCACCTCCGCGGGCTGGCTCGGCTACGACGACGAGAAGCTCACCCGGCTCGCCGCCCAGGCGGTCGCCGACGGCTTCCGGCAGATCAAGCTGAAGGTCGGCGCCGACCTGGAGGACGACATCCGGCGCTGCCGGGTCGCCCGCCAGGTCGTCGGCCCTGACATCCGGATGGCCATCGACGCCAACCAGCGCTGGAACGTCGACGAGGCGATCCGCTGGACCAAGGCCCTCGCCGGGTTCGACCCGTACTGGATCGAGGAGCCCACCAGCCCCGACGACATCCTCGGCCACGCGGCGATCCGCCGGGCGGTCGCCCCGGTCAAGGTCGCCACCGGCGAACACGTCCAGAACCGGATCGTCTTCAAGCAGCTGCTCCAGGCCGGCGCCCTCGACATCGTCCAGATCGACGCGGCCCGGGTCGCCGGCGTCAACGAGAACCTCGCCATCCTGCTCCTCGCGGCCAAGTTCGGCGTCCCGGTCTGCCCGCACGCGGGCGGCGTCGGACTGTGCGAACTCGTCCAGCACCTCTCGATGTTCGACTACCTGGCCGTCTCCGGCACCACCGAGGACCGGGTCATCGAATACGTCGATCATCTGCACGACCACTTCCGCGATCCGGTGGTGATCCGCGAAGGTCATTACGCGGCACCCACCGCACCGGGCTTCTCGGCCGCCATGCGACCGGAGTCCATCACGGAGTACACCTATCCCGGCGGCACCTTCTGGGCTGCCGACCCCGAAACACAGAAGGGACGGGCGGCATGACCGACTTCGAGGGTCTGAGGGCCCTGGTCACCGGCGGCGCCTCCGGGATCGGGCGGGCCACCGCCGAGCTGCTCGCCGAGCGCGGTGCCCAGGTCGCCGTCCTCGACCTCGACCCGTCCTCCGTCGAGAAGCCGCTGCTCGGCTTCCAGGCCGACGTCACCGACGACGCCTCCGTGCGGGCGGCCGTGGAGAGCGCCGTCGAGGCCCTCGGCGGCCTCGACGTGCTGATCAACAACGCCGGCATCGGTGCCCAGGGCACCGTCGAGGACAACGACGACGCCGAATGGCAGCGCGTCTTCGACGTCAACGTCCTTGGCATGGTCCGCGCCGCCCGCGCCGCCCTGCCGCACCTGCGCCGCTCGGAGCACGCGGCGATCGTCAACACCTGCTCCATCGCCGCCACCGCGGGCCTGCCGCAGCGCGCCCTGTACAGCGCCACCAAGGGCGCCGTGTACTCCCTCACCCTGGCCATGGCCGCCGACCACGTCCGTGAGGGCGTCCGGGTCAACTGCGTCAACCCCGGTACGGCGGACACCCCGTGGATCGGCAGGCTGCTCGACAGGGCGTCCGACCCGGCCGCCGAGCGCGCCGCCCTGGAGGCCCGCCAGCCCGCCGGCCGCCTGGTCTCGGCCGCCGAGGTCGCCGGTGCCATCGCCTACCTGGCGAGCCCGCTGTCCGGCGCCACCACCGGTACCTCCCTCGCCGTCGACGGCGGCATGCAGGGCCTCAGGCTGCGGCCGGTGGGCCAGTGAACGCCCTCGGCCGCAGCGGCGTCCGGGTCAGCCCGCTGGGCCTCGGCGCCGCCGTGATCGGCAACCTCTACACCGAACTCCCCGACCAGCAGGCGTACGAGACCGTCACCGCCGCCTGGCAGCAGGGCATCCGCTACTTCGACACCGCCCCGCACTACGGCCTGGGGCTGTCGGAGCGGCGGCTGGGCGCCGCCCTGCGCCAGTACGACCGGGACTCGTACACCCTCTCCACCAAGGTCGGCCGCCGGCTGGAGCCGGGGCCCGGGGACGGCGACGACCTCGCCCAGGGCTTCGCCGTGCCCGACACCCTCCGCCGGGTCTGGGACTTCACCGAGGACGGCATCCGCCGCACCCTGGAGTCCAGCCTGGAGCGGCTCGGTCTCGACCGGGTCGACGTCGTCTACCTGCACGACCCCGACGAGCACGCCGAACAGGCCTTCCACGAGGGCTACCCCGCCCTGGAGAAGCTCCGCGCCGAGGGGATCGTCGGGGCGATCGGCGCCGGCATGAACCAGACGGCCATGCTCACCCGGTTCGTCCGCGACACCGACGTCGACGTGGTGCTGTGCGCGGGCCGCTACACCCTCCTCGACCAGAGCGCCCTCGCCGACCTGCTCCCGGCCGCCGAGGAGCGCGGCACCTCGGTGGTGATCGGCGGCGCCTTCAACTCCGGCCTGCTGGCCGACCCGAAGCCGGACGCCACCTACAACTACGCCCAGGCGTCAGCCGAGTTGCTCTCCCGCGCCCTGCGCCTCAAGGCGCTCGCGGAGGAACACGGCACCACCCTGCGCGCCGCCGCCCTCGCCTTCTGCGCGGCCCACCCGGCCGTGGCGAGCGTCCTGGTCGGCGCCCGCTCGGCGGCCGAGATCGCGGACGGGGCCGCGCAGTTCGCCACCCACGTCCCCGCCGCCTTCTGGCAGGAGCTGCACGCCACCGGCCTGCTGCCCGCCGACGTCCCCGTACCCGCGGAGGACCGGCCATGAGAGTCGCCCTGCACACCAGGGTCCGGGCCGACCGCATCCCCGAGTACGAGGCCGCCCACCGCGAGGTGCCCGCCGAACTCACCGACGCCATCCGGGCCGCCGGCGCCACCTCCTGGACCATCTGGCGCAGCGGCACCGACCTGTTCCACGTCCTGGACTGCGCCGACTACGGCCGCCTCCTCGCCGAGTTGGAGAAGCTCCCGGTCAACGTGGCCTGGCAGGCCCGGATGGCCGGGCTTCTCGACGTCGTCCATGACTACTCCGAGGCGGGCTCGGAGGCCGGCCTGCCCGTCGTATGGGAGCTGCCATGACGATCGACGCCCACCACCACGTCTGGGACCTCTCGGTACGCGACCAGGACTGGATCGCCGGGCCCGAACTCCAGCCGCTCAGAAGGAACTTCACCGTCGAGGACCTGGAACCCGAGGCGGCGGCGGCCGGGGTCACCCGCACGGTCCTCGTCCAGACGATCACGGTCCCCGAGGAGACCCCCGAGTTCCTCGCCCTCGCCGACGCCCACGACCTGGTCGCCGGAGTCGTCGGCTGGACCGACCTCACCCGCCCCGACGTCGCCGAGGAACTCGCCCGCCTGCGCGAACTCCCCGGCGGCTCCTACCTGAAGGGCATCCGCCACCAGGTCCAGGGCGAACCCGACCCGGAGTGGCTGCTGCGCCCGGACGTCGGCCGGGGCCTGACCGCGCTCGCGGACGCGGGCCTGGTCTACGACCTCATCGTCCAGCCCCAGCAGCTCCCGGCCGCCGTCAAGGCCGCCGAGACCCACCCCCGGCTCACCTTCGTCCTGGACCATCTGGGCAAGCCCCCCATCGCCGCCGGCACCCGCGAACCCTGGGCCTCCGCCGTCCGCGCCCTCGCCGCCCTGCCCCACACCGTCTGCAAGCTCTCCGGCATGGTCACGGAGGCCGACCCCGCCTCCTGGACCGTCGACGACCTGCGCCCGTACGCCGACACGGTCCTGGACGCCTTCGGCCCGGACCGCCTGATGTTCGGCTCGGACTGGCCGGTGTGCGTCCTGGCCGGGAGCTACGGCGAAGTCTTCGACGCGGCGACCGAGCTGATCGCACCGGCCGACCGCACCGCCGTCTTCGAGACCACCGCCACCCGCGTCTACGGCCTCTGAGCGGCCCCGGCCAGCCGCGTCGGCGGCAGGAACTCCCGTACGTACGTCCGCTCCCAGCACGCGCCCGTCTCCCGAAGCTCCCGCCAGGTGGTGTAGCGGTAGCGGAAGAGGCGGGCGCGGACGAAGTGCGGGGGTTCGTCGGGCGGGAAGGGGGAGCGGCGCAGGAGGCGCAGGGTGTCGCGGTCGTTCTCCAGGAGGCGTTCCACCAGGCCGCCGAACCAGTCGCCGGCGTACGCGGGGGAGAGGGCGGCGAACCACATCAGCCAGTCCAGGCGGAGGTGGTAGGGCGCGAACTGGCGCGGCCAGTACCGGGGATCGCCGGGCTTGCCCTTGAACTCGTACTCCCGCCAGTCCGAGTCCTCGTGCGGCACGGCGTCCAGGGTGCCCTCGACCACCACCTCGTACCGGATCCGGCTGACACTGCCGAAGGCGCCGTAGGTGTTGACCAGGTGCAGCGGGTCGAAGGAGCGGTTCATGACCTGGCGGCGGGAGACCATGTTCAGCACCGGGTGGTAGCTCAGGTAGAGGAGCAGCGCGGTCACGGCGAGGACGACCACCTCGTACCAGAGCGGCGTGGGCGGCGCGGTCGTGCGGTTCGTGGGCAGGCGCAGGGCCGACAGGGCCAGCACGATGGTGATCCAGTTCAGCCAGGAGAAGTTGCCGGAGACCACCAGCCACAGCTGGGTGAGGATCATCAGGGACGCGGCCGCCGTCGCGATCGGCTGCGGGGTGAACAGCAGGACGGGGACCAGCAGCTGGGTGACGTGGTTCGCGGCCACCTCCGCCTTGTGCACCGGCCCCGGCAGGTGGTGGAAGAACCAGCTCAGCGGGCCCGGCATCGGCTGGGTCTCGTGGTGGTAGTGCAGGCAGGTCAGCTTGCGCCAGCAGGCGTCCCCGCGCATCTTGATCAGGCCCGCCCCGAACTCCACCCGGAACAGGATCCAGCGCAGCAGGAAGAGCACGACGACCGGCGGGGCCACCTCGTCGTTGCCCAGGAAGACGGCGAGGAAGCCGGTCTCCAGGAGCAGCGACTCCCAGCCGAACGCGTACCAGGTCTGGCCGACGTTGACGATCGACAGGTACAGCGCCCAGGGGATCAGCCACAGCACCATCCCGGCCCACAGCGGGAGTTCGGAGTCCGCCCCCGCCAGCAGCGCCGCCGACACCGCGCAGCCCGCCCAGGCGCAGGCCGCGAAGAAGCGGTCCGAGTAGCGCAGATGGAAGAGGCTCGGCGCCCGCCGGAAGGGGACCCGGGCGAGGAACCGCGGGATCGGCAGCATCCCGCGCTCGCCCATCAGAGCCCGGAACTGGAGCGCCGCCGTCAGGAACGCGACGAGGTACACGCCGGCCAGAGCCCGCTGGAAGACCAGCCGGCTCAACCAGTACCCGGGTGCGGTGAACCAGTCCACGGCCGTGCGCTCCTGCCTCTCTCCATTGTGCGGCCCCCGGATCGGCGGGGGCCTGTCACCCTGTGTACCGCGCCTCCCCGCTTGCGTAACCCGACCGAGTGAAGCAGACAATAGGGGAGAAATTGCCCATATGGGGTTCCCCTGGCATGGTGGCTCCATGGCTGATCGGGGAGCGAGCGCTCCGTCACTCCCGGAGGACTGGCCCGCCCACCCGGACCACCCGATCCTGGCGCTCAACCACATGGGCACCTTCGACTGGGACCTCGACGCCGGCCTCTTCCACATGGACGCCCAGGCGTACCAGGTGTTCGACCTGACCCCCGAGGAGTACGACGGCCGCCCCGAGACCCTCGCCGCCCGGGTGCCCCCGGCCGAGTCCAGCAGGCTGGACGCGGTGGTGTCCCAGGCCATCAAGGACGGCAGCGAGAACTACGGGACGTACTTCCGCATCCGGCGCCGCGACGGCACCCCGCGCTGGACCCACACCCAGGGCTACATCCGGCGCGACGGGACCGGCCGCCCGCGCCGCGTCGTCGGGATCGTCCGGGACGCCACCCAGGAGCTGGAGGACAGCGAGGCCCGGAACCTGCGGGAGGCCCAGGGCCAGGCGCTGCGCCGGCAGACCGGCGTCGTCCAGGTGGTCACCGCGGCGCTCGCGCACGCCAGCAGCGTCCAGGAGGTCATCGACGTCCTCAAGGACACCCACGGCATCCCCAACCTGGGCGCGACCAGCCTGGTGATGGGCCTGGTCGAGGCCGGCCGGATCCGGCTGGTCGCCGAGGGGCCGGCCGGCAGCTTCGTGCCCGGCACCCGGATCACCCGGATAGAGGAGCCCTACCCGATGGGCGAGGTGGTGCGGACCCTCAGCCCCTGCTTCATCGAGTCGCCGGAGGAGTTCGCCGAGGGCTACCCCATACTGTGGCCGCACATCACCGACCTGCACATCACCTCCGCCGCCTACCTGCCGCTGATCGCCCAGGCCCGCCCGATCGGCGCCATGGGCCTGCTCTACAACGACCGGCTCGGCTTCTCCAGCGAGGAACGCGCCGTCCTGGTCGCCCTCGGCAGCAGCATCGCGCAGAGCCTGCAGCGGGCCATGCTCTTCGAGCAGGAGAAGGACCTCGCCCAAGGCCTCCAGCAGGCGATGCTGCCGCGCACCATCCCCAGCGTGCGCGGCGCCGAAGTCGCCGTCCGCTACCGCTCGGCGAGCGCCGGCGGCTCCCTGGGCCGGGACATCGGCGGCGACTGGTACGACCTGATCCCGCTGCCCGGCGGCCGGGTCGGCGCGGTCATCGGCGACGTCCAGGGGCACGACACGCACGCGGCGGCCGTCATGGGCCAGCTGCGCATCGTGCTGCGCGCCTACGCCGCCGAGGGCCACGCCCCGGCCACCGTGATGGCCCGCGCCTCCGTCTTCCTCGACGAGCTCGACACCGACCGCTTCGCCACCTGCCTGTACGCCGAGGCCGACCTGGCCACCGGCGTCGTCCAGGTGGTCCGCGCCGGGCACATCGACCCCCTGGTCCGCGCCGCCGACGGCGGCTGCCGCCGGGTCCCCGTCGAGGGCGGGCTGCCGCTCGGCCTGTCCGCCGAGTTCCAGAGCCTGGAGTACCCGGTCTCCACCCTGGAGCTCGACCCCGGCGAGACGCTGCTGCTGTGCACCGACGGGCTCGTCGAACAGCCCGGCGCCGACCTCGGGGACGGCATGCGGGCCCTGGCCGAGCAGGTCGTCAAGGGGCCGGAGGACGTGCGCGACCTCGCCGACCTGCTGATCGAGATCGCCGACGAACGGGGCGGCGACGACGACGTGGCCCTGCTCCTGCTGCGCCGCTGCGGCTCCGACACCGCACAGGCCGTCGGCCGCCTCCAGCAGCACGTGGCCTCCGGCGACCCCGAGGCGCTCGCCCTGGCCCGGCACATGGTGCGGGCCGCCGTCCGCGCCTGGGGCGCAGGGGACCGCGCCGACGAGATCGAGCTGGTCGCCGACGAACTGATCACCAACGCGCTGATGCACACCGAGGGCTCCGCGATCGTCACCCTCAGGGTCCTCGGCGGCAGCGACCGCCGGCTGCGCGTCGAGGTCGAGGACTCCTCCAGCGCCCTGCCGCGCCGCCGCGAGGCAGGCGAGGACGGGGTCTCCGGGCGGGGCCTGCTGCTCGTCGACGAGATCGCCGACGTGTGGGGCGTGGAGGCCCGCGGCGGCGGCAAGGCGGTCTGGTGCGAGTTCCGCATGCCGGAAAAGGACGACGGCAGCGCCCCGTAGGGGCGCGAGGAACTGCGCGACCAGCCCCCACCGCGCCGCAGCCGCAAGTCGACCCGATGCGGCACTTCCGGCGGAGCCCAGCGCAGCGGATGGCACCCTGGACGCATGCCCGAACTGCCCGAGGTCGAAGCGCTCAGGGAATTCCTGACCGAGAACCTGGTCGGCCGCGAGGTCGTGCGTGTGCTGCCGGTCGCCATCAGCGTGCTGAAGACGTACGACCCGCCGGTCGGCGCCTTCGAGGGCAGCGAGGTCGTCGCCGTGCACCGGCACGGCAAGTTCCTGGACGTCGAGGGCGACCGCGGGCTGCGGTTCGTCACCCACCTGGCCCGGGCGGGCTGGCTCCAGTGGAAGGACCGGCTGCCGGACGGGCTGCCCCGCCCGGGGAAGGGCCCGCTGGCGCTCAGGGCGGCCCTGGAGACCGGCGCGGGCTTCGACCTCACGGAGGCCGGCACCCAGAAGAAGCTGGCCGTGTACATCGTCCGGGACCCGCAGGACGTCCCCGGTATCGCGCGGCTCGGCCCGGACCCGCTCGCCGCGGACTTCGACGAGGCCCGCCTGGCGGCCCTGCTGGCCGACGAGCGACGGCAGCTGAAGGGCGCCCTGCGCGACCAGAGCCTGATCGCCGGGGTGGGCAACGCCTACAGCGACGAGATCCTGCACGCGGCGAAGATGTCCCCGTTCAAGCTGGCCGCGTCCCTGACCCCGGAGGAGACGCACCGGCTGTACGAGGCGCTGCGCACCACCCTCACCGAGGCGGTGGAGCGCTCCCACGGCCTGGCGGCAGGGCGGCTCAAGGCAGAGAAGAAGAGCGGGCTGCGGGTCCACGGCCGGACCGGCGAACCCTGCCCGGTCTGCGGCGACACCATCCGCGAGGTCTCCTTCAGCGACTCCTCGCTGCAGTACTGCCCGACCTGCCAGACGGGCGGCAAGCCGCTCGCGGACCGCCGGATGTCCCGGCTGCTCAGGTAGCCGGCGGTCACTTGGGGTCCAGGGTCACCAGGCGCTGCCCGTCCGCGTCGCGCACCTCGTAGCGGTCGATCTCGTCCGGGTGCATCGAGGAGCCGCCCGTCATGGTGCTCACCCGGTCGTCGCGGTCCCGCTCCGCCCAGGTGGTCACGACCTGCTCGGAACCGTCCTCGCCGACGGCGATCAGGCGGCAGGAGCGCGGCCCGTCCGGGTCCTTCACCTCCAGCTCGATCGTGCTGCCGGAGTCCGTGTCCTGCGACTTCACCTGCGCCCAGATGCCGGACTGGGCGTCGGTGGCCGCGGTGACCTGCACGGCCGGGGCGGCGTCGTGGCCGACATAGGTCGCGATGCCGGGGCCGGCGACCGCGAACACCACCGAGGCGGCGAGGCCGTACAGCAGCTTGCGGCGCTTGGCCCGGTGCCGGGTCGCGACCTCGGCGAGCAGCCGGTCCAGGAGCCGGGGACCGGGCTGCGCCATGGGATGCACGAAGCGCGGCGTGGCCCGGCGGTACAGCATCAACTGCCGTGCCGCGGGGCCGAACTCGGTCACGTGTGCCGTACAGCTGGGGCACTCCATGAGATGGTCCTCGAAGCGGAAGGCCTCCGCCTCGTCCAGCACGCCGAGCGCGTACGCGCCGACGTCGCGATGCCTTTCCAGGGACCTCATGCCGAATCCTCGTGCCGATGGGTGCGGGTGGGGGTTACTCGTTGTTCCTTGCTCCCACCCGTACGCAGTCGGCAGCCGTTTCACTCAAGCCACGTACAGAATCGTAATCAACGGATTCGGAGCGGCCGGGCCCGCGGATTGGTCCTGAATCAAAAAAGATGGATCGCGAGATGTCCGAGGGGCAGACCGAGCCGCCAGGCGGGGGTCCACACCTTCGGTCCGTCGTCCTCTCCGAACACCGAGGCGCCGCCCGGCACCGCGTCCAGGTCGGGCGCGAGCAGCTCGGTCTCCTCCAGCCAGCGCCAGGCGGCCGCGGCCAGATCCAGGTCCGGTGACGGCCCGCCCGACTCGGCGGTCTCGGCCGTCACCACAGCCATACGTTCGCCGACCCAGTCCTGCCACTGCTGGTCGTACGCCGTGAGCGAAAGCCAGTTCTCCAACTGGGACACGACCCGGATGCCCGACAGTTCGCCGTCCGTGTCGGAGAGGAAGATGGTCAGCGCCAGCGCGTCACGGCCGGCCCGGAACTCGAAGGACGTCGGTGGCATGAGATCGCCGGTGCGCAGCAGCTCGTCGGCGATGTACTCGGCGTACAACCAGGCCATCGGGACCGCCAGTTCCCCGCTCCCGGCCCCGCCCGTGCTCTCTTGACCTCTGTGCAGCATCCCGTCCTGCCTTCCTCCGGTGCGCGCGTGGCCCCGACCCCGGGTCCGTCCCTCTCCCGGTGCGGAACACGGATGAAGACAGCTGATTGCTCAAACACGGTCCTCAGCAAGGCGCTTTACCGAGGTTTGACCTGGCTTACGGTTTCATCGCAGGTCGGGTGCATAACCGGGCAGAACCCGGCGCAGGGCGCGCAGCGCGTAGTACGCCCGTGATTTCACGGTACCGGGTGGAATCCCCAGGATCTCGGCGGCCTCCGCAACACTCGCCCCTTGGAAATACACCAGCACCAGGACTTCACGGTGCTCGGGAGTGAGAGTCTTCACAGCCTCCCGGACGTCGAGCGCCGCGGCGGCGCGCTCGGCGTGGTCGCCGGCGGCCCGGGTGTTCTCCAGGACGGCGTCGTGCACCTCGGCGGGCCGTGCCTGCCGGGCCCGCCGCGCGTCGATGGCGAGCCGCCGGCCGACCGTCAGCAGCCACGGCAGCACGGAGTCGAAGGCGTCGGCGCGCAGCGCCTCGGGATGCTGCCAGGCGCGTACCAGGGTCTCCTGGACGAGGTCCTCGGCCCGCTGCCGGTCCCCGTCGCTGAGCCGCAGCAGCAGCGCGAAGAGCGGCCGGCCGTGGTCGCGCTGGAGTGCGACGAGCTCGTGCTCGGCGGTCGTCGTCCCGTGGGGAAGGGTGGTTCCGGCCGTCATGGCCGTATGGCATCGCAGGGCCCGGCCGGGGGACAGGGGGTGCACAGGGATGTGCGGCGGACGGTCGAACGCGTCGGCGAACGGTGCGACGAACGGTCCGTCACACCCCTTACCCGACCCGGATGGGTCAATCGGGACGCCTGAGTTGTTTGCGGTCGCCCTCACCTTCGTACCCATTGATCTGTAAATCGGACAAGGCTTGCGACTCTGGGGTGCTCCTGATGATCAATCGCAGACGCCAGGCGGCCCTGGCCCTGACCGCCCTGCTCGCCGCCGCGGCCGCCTGCCAGAACCACGTGCGGGAGGAGCGGGCCGTCCCGCCCGGCCACCCGGCACCGGCGGTGCCCGCCACCGGCGGCTTCACGCTCGTCGCCGCGGGTGACGTCATGCCGCAGAAGTCCGCGGTCGACCACGCGAACTTCGACGCGGGCGGCAACGGCTACGACTTCCGCCCGATGCTCGCCGGCGTCGAACCCGTCGTCTCCCGCGCCGACCTGGCGCTCTGTCACCTGGCGACCGTCACCGGCACGGACGGCGCCCGCGCCGGCGGCCTCACCTCCCCGCCGCAACTCGCCGAGGCCCTCGCGGCCACCGGCTACGACGGCTGCTCCACCGCCTCGGACCGCGCCCTCGACGACGGCGCCGCGGGCATCCAGCGCACCCTCGACGCGCTGGACCGGGTGGGCCTGCGGCACTCCGGCACCGCCCGCACGGACGCCGAGGCAGGCACCCTCACCCTGATGAACGCGGGCCGGGCCCGGGTCGCCCAGCTCTCCTACACCTACGACGTCAACGGCAACGCCCTGCCGCCCGGCCAGCCCTGGGCGGTCGGCCTCCTCGACGAGAACCGCATCCTCACCGACGCCCGCGCCGCCCGGCAGGCCGGTGCCGACGTGGTCGTCGTCTCCGTGCACTGGGGCACCGAGGGGACCGACGCCCCCGACCAGCAGCAGGTCACCCTGGCCAAGCGGCTCACCGCCGCGCGCACCGGCGGCCGCCCCGACATCGACCTGCTCCTCGGCACCCACGCGCACATCCCGCAGGCGTACGAGAAGGTCAACGGCACCTGGGTGGTCTACAGCCTGGGCGACCAGCTGGCCGGCGAGATGCTCAACAGCCAGGGCCAACAGGACCCGCGCGGCAACCAGTCCACCCTCGCCCGCTTCACCTTCACCCCGCCCGCCCGGCCGGGCGGGCGCTGGGAGGTGGCCAAGGCCGAGTTCATCCCGCAGCTGTACGACCTCGACGCCGGCCGGGTCGTGAACCTCAACGCGGCCATCGGCCAGGGCGCCGACTTCACCGCCGCCCGGGACGCCGTCCGGGACGTCGTGCTCAGCCGCGGGGCCGCGAAGGACGGGCTGGTCATGGGGGAGTAGTGGTGGGCACTCCGGGCGACGGTCACTCCACGTCGACGTGGTCGAACGTCTCCAGCAGCTGCTTCAGCACCCGCACGCACGCCGTGATCTCGGCGTCGGTCAGGTCGCCGCCGACCTGCCGGTTCAGGGCGTGCTCGCGGGCGAGGACGGCGGTGACGGTCGCCCGGCCCTCGTCCGTGAGCCGGATCAGCGAGGAGCGCTGGTGCGCCGGGTTGGGGGTGACCTCGGCCCAGCCGCGCGCCACCGCGTCGTTCACCATGCGCTGCACGAACTGCCGGCTCAGCGCCATGATCCGGCCCATCTGGGGCACCGTCATGGGCTCGTACCGGCGCAGCAGGTCCAGCACCGAGCGCACCCCGACCGAGGCCCCCTCGATCTGCTCGCCCTGCTCGATCTTGCGGAAGGCGCGCCGGTAGAGCGGGCCGATCAGATCGAACACCTCGGTGATGCGCTCGCCGAGTTCGTCGGGGGCGAGGGGCTTGTCGATGTCGTTCACCCGGCCATCATGCACCGCGCCGCCATGACACCCGAGGTGTCAAACCCATCATGACAACCTGGTTGTCAAAGTCCGGTCAGGATGACACCTTGGTTGTCATGAATGCTGCTGCGGACGTCCGCTTCCTCCCGTCCTCCGACGGCGACCTCGCCTACCTCGACACCGGCTCCGGCGACCCGGTGGTCCTGCTCCACTCCGGGTACGTCGACCACCGTTTCTGGTACCGGCAGATCCCGGTGCTGGCCGCCGAGTACCGGGTGATCGCCCCGGACGTACGCGGCCACGGCTCCTCCGCCAACGCGAGCAGGCGCTTCCGCTGGGCCGACGATCTGGCGGAGCTGCTGCGCCGTCTGGATGCGGGGCCCGCCGTCCTCGTCGGCCTGTCCATGGGCGGGGTGATCGCCACCGACACGGTGCTGGAACACCCCGAGCTGGTCCGCGCGGTGGTCACCTGCGGTGCGGTGACCGGCGACTTCCGGTACACCGACTGCTGGCACAAGGGACTCCAGTCCGAGTACGCCCGCACACTCGGCGCCGGCGACATCGACGGCTGGCTCGACGCCTTCCTGCGGGGCGTGGCCGGCGAGCACCGTGCCGTCGCCGACCTCGCCCCGGACATCCCGCGCCGACTGCGGGAGATGGCCCTGTGCACGATCTCCAAGCACACCCCCGGCGAGCCGGACTGGCATGTCCCGGTGACCGACTCCTGGCCCCGGGTACCCAAGATCGACGTGCCGGTACTCACGATCAACGGCAGCCTGGAACCCGCCGACCTGCTCACCGCCGCCGAACGCCTCGCCCGCGAGGTCCACAACGGCCGCGCGGAGGTCGTCGAAGGGGTCGGCCACTACCCGAACCTGGAGAAGCCCGAGGAGTTCAACGCCCTCCTGCTCGGCTTCCTCCGTGGCCTCTAACGCCCGGCCAGCCGCGACCTCTTGTACGAGTAGCCGAAGTAGATCACGCACCCGACCACGAACCACACCGCGAACCTCACCCAGGTCTCCCAGTTCAGGAACGTGATCAGCCAGACCGAGAAGACGACGCCCAGCGCCGGCACGAACGGCATCCACGGCGTACGGAAGGTGCGCGGCAGGTCCGGCTGCCGGTAGCGCAGCACGATCACCGCCGCGCACACCACCACGAACGCCAGCAGGATGCCGATGTTGGTGAGCTCGGCCGCCTCGCCGATCGGCACGAACCCGGCGAGGAGAGCCGAGGCCACCCCGACGATCCACGTCACCCGGGTCGGCACGTGCCGCGTCGGGTGCGTCTTCGCGAACCAGGCGGGCAGCAGCCCGTCCCGCGACATGGAGAACCACACACGGGTCACGCCCAGCATGAACGTGAACATGACGGTGAGGATGCCGATGATCGCGCCCACCGCGATCACGTCCGCGAGACCGCTCAGCCCCACCGACTTGAACGCCGTCGAGAAGCCGCTCTCCGGGTCGATGTCGTGGTAGTTCTGCATGCCCGTCAGGACCAGACAGGCCGCCACGTACAGCACCATGGAGATGGCGAGGGAGTAGATGATCGCCCTCGGCATGTGGTGCTGCGCGTCCTTCGACTCCTCGGCCGCCGTCGACATCGCGTCGTACCCGAAGACCGCGAAGAACACCGTCGCGGCCCCGGTGAACGCGCCGCTGATGCCGAACGGGAAGAAGGGGTGGTAGTTCGCCGAGCTGATGTGGAAGACGCCGACACCGATCACCAGCAGGACCACCAGCACCTTGAGCGCCACCACGACCGTCTCGAAGCGGGCCGCGCTGCGGATACCGAGGTTGAGCAGGTAGGCGATCAGGAGGCAGAGGACCGCGGCGAACAGGTCGACCCGGTGGCCGGACCCGGTGCCGGGGGCGCCGAGCATCCAGTCCGGCAGGTTCGCGCCCATCTCCTCGACCAGGAAGCCGAAGTACCCGGAGATGCCGATCGCGACCACCGCCACGATCGCCGTGTACTCCAGGAGCAGGTCCCAGCCGATGAACCAGCCCGCGAACTCGCCGAGCACCGCATAGCCGTACGTGTACGCCGACCCCGCCTTCGGGATCAGTCCGGCGAACTCGGCGTACGACAGCGCGGCGCAGGCACTCGCCAGACCGGCGACGAGGAACGAGACCAGCACGGCGGGCCCGGCCGTCTCGTTGGCGACCGTGCCCGCGAGGGTGAAGATTCCCGCGCCGATGATGCCGCCCACGCCGATCGCGGTCAGCTGCCACAGCCCCAGCGACCGGTCCAGCCCGGGTCCCTCGCCGACCTCGGTCTCCTCGAAGTGTTCGATGGGTTTGCGACGGAGAATTCCTTCACCCGCGCGTAGCTTGGCCATGTGCCTCACCTCTTCGCCGATCGCGAACGGCTGACGGCCGATCATGATGGCTCAGGGGCGTCAGGGACGGAAGACGCCACGCACGGTCTCGGCCCAGCCCGGCGTCCAGGTGCCGGCGGTGCTGCGCGGCGGGCGGGTGGCGGCGAGATGGGTGCGCAGCGCGCTCAGCGCCGGGTGCGGGTTGGCGGCGGCCCACAGCAGCGAGTGCGGGTAGCGGGGGGTCGGGTCGAGCAGCGGGATCCGGCGCAGGTCGTGGCCGTCCGGCCAGGTCAGCCCCGTCTGCTCGCTGACGAGGGTCGCCAGGGTGTCGGAGCCCGCGAGCGTGTCCTGCAGCGCCCCGCTGAAGTTGGGGCCCGAGGAGTCGATGGCGAGCCCGAACTCGGCGGCGAGGGAGGCGTAGTACGCGGCCCACTCGGTGCCGTCCACGATCCCCGGGATCCAGATCCGGTGCCCGGCCAGCTCCCGGGGCGCGACCGAGGTCCGGCCGGCCAGGGCGTGCCCCGGGCCGGTGAGCAGCTGGACCGGCTCGTCGTACACCCGGGCGGCCTCGACGCCCCTGGGCAGCGGCCGGCCGGGCATGGCGACGGCCCGGAAGGACGCGTCGATCGCACCGGAGCGCAGCGCGGCCAGCGCCGAGTCCACGTCGAAGAGGGTGACGACGTCCAGGGGGAGGTCCGGGTGCGCCTCGTGGAACCCGCGCAGCAGCGCCGCCGGGGCGAGCCGGGCGCCGACCACGTCGACCCGCAGGGGGCGCCGCCCGCGCCGCACGGAGGCGGCCGCCCGCTCCTCGGCCAGCAGCAGCTCCCGGGCGTACGGCAGGAAGGTCCGGCCGTCGACGGTCGGCTCGGCGCCCCGGGCGGTCCGGGTGAACAGCCGTACCCCGAGCTCCTTCTCCAGCGCCGCGATCCGCTTGGACACCGCCTGCTGGGTGACCGCAAGCACGGCCGCGGCCTCCTGGAACTGCCCGCAGTCGGCGACGGTGACGAAGGTGCGTACGGCGGTGAGGTCCACGTCCACACCGTACAACCGCTGGTTGTGGCAGCGGGCTCGGAAGTTGTTTGATTCGGCGGCCACCTGCACGTTTTCATGTCCCGGGTCAACGGGAGGTTGTGCATGGATCGGCGGTTCGGGTGGCTGTGGGCCGCGTACTCGGTGAGTGCGCTCGGCACGTATCTCGCCTTCGACGCGTTCTCCGTGATCGCGGTCATCGCGCTGCACGCGGGGTCCGCCGAGGTGGCGCTGATCGCGGCGATCGGGCCCGCCGTGGGCGCGGTGGCGGCGGTGCCGCTCGGGCCGTGGGTGGAGTTCCGGCGCAAGCGGCCGGTGATGGTGGCGATGGACCTGGTCAGGTTCGCCGCGTTGCTCACCGTCCCGGCCGCCTACGCCCTCGGCGCCCTGGGCCTCGGCCAGCTGCTGCTGGTCTCGGTGGTCGTCGCGGCCGCCGACATCACCTTCGGCGCGGCCTCCGGCGCCTTCCTGAAGTCCCTCGTCCCGGCCGACCGGCTGCTCACCGCGAACGCCCGCTTCGAGTCCACCAACTGGACCGCACTGGTCCTCGGCCCGCCCCTCGGCGGCGCCGCGATCGGCCTGTTCGGACCGGTGACGACCGTCGCGGCGAACGCGGTCAGCTTCCTGCTGTCGGCGCTCGGCATCCGGGCCGTCGGCGGCGGCGAGCCCCGCCCCGCCCCCAGGGACACGAAGCGCCTGCGCGCCGCCGACCTGCTCGACGGCTGGCGGTACATCCTCGGCAGCCCGACCCTGCGGCCCCTCTTCTTCAACAGCCTGGCGGGCAACGCCCTGATCATGGTCGCCGCGCCACCGCTGGCCGTCCTCATGCTCGGCCGGCTCGGCTTCGCCCCCTGGCAGTACGGCCTCGCCTTCGCCGTGCCCTGCCTGGGCGGCCTCCTCGGCGCCCGGCTGGCCCGCCCGCTGGTCGCCCGGTACGGGCAGTGGCGGGTGCTGCGCACCGCGAGCGCCCTGCGTGCCGTCTGGCCGCTCGGGCTGGCCTTCGTGATGCCCGGGCTGCCCGGACTGCTGCTGGTGATGGTCCTGGAGTTCGGGGTGATCACCTGCTCGGCCGTCTACAGCCCCATGTACGCCACCCGCCGTCTGGAGCACACCCCCGACGACCGGGTCGCCCGCACCCTGTCCGCCTGGTCGGTCACCGGCAAGGCCACCACGGCCGCCATGACCGCCCTGTGGGGCCTGCTGGCGAGCCTCACCGGCCCGCGCACCGCGATCGCCCTCGCCGGGATCCTGCTCCTGGCGACCCCGCTGCTGCTCCTGCGGGAGACCGCTACGGCACGACCGTCACCGGCCACCGTCCCGCCTTCACCAGACGGATCGCGACCGAGCCGATGAACCGGTGGCCGGCCTGCTCGGAGGCGCCCACCACGACCGCGTCGGCCTTCAGCTCGTCGGCCGCCTTCACCAGTCCGCCGTAGGCGTCGCCGCGGAAGGTGTGGAACTCCCAGCGCACCTCGAATATCCCCTTGAGCCGCTCGGCCGCGTCCCGGATCTGCGTGATCAGGTCCTCCGCGATCTCGTCGGTGGTCTCCGCCACCGGTGCCCCGAGCGCCGCGCCGGCCGCCAGGACGGGCTGGACGTACACGACAGCGAGCAGCGCGTGCTGCCGCCGGGCCAGACCCGCCGCATAGGAGGTCGCACGCCACGAGGAGTCCGAGCCGTCCATGCCGACGACGATGACCTTGGGGCCGTCCGTGCCCCGCTCGAACTGATGTTGTTCCGCCACGATCCGAGGCTATCGGAATCCGCAGGTCCGGTGAGGGTCCGGGACGGGCCGACGTTCGGCTGCGGGCCGTGGGTGGTTGCTCGCGCAGTTCCCCGCGCCCCTGAAAGCAGGGGGCTGCACGGCGCCCCGTAAGGGGCGCGGGGAACTGCGCGACCAGCCCCCACCGGCCCGCAGCCGAACGTCGGCCGGTCCGAGGTCGCTCGACGGGCGGGCCGGGCGGACGCTTCCTACAGTCGGAGACATGAGTGCCGCCGTGGAGCCCGCCGCGGGCAGGGATCCGGCGGGGCCGATACGCCCGCCCGGCGGCGGGCGGCTGACCTGGGTGCCGGAGGCCTTCGGGACCTTCTTCGGCACCCTCGCCCTGCTGTGCGCCCTGCTCTCCTTCGTCGCCCCGCTGCGCGTACTGCTCCACCCGGTCGTGCACTTCGTCGACGCCGTCGTGGTGCCCGTCAGCCCCAACCTGGCCTACGCGGTCTTCCTGTTCCTGCTCGGCGGCGCCACCGCCGCCCGCAAGAAGGTCGCCTGGTGGCTGGTGGTGATCTACCTCGGCCTGCTGGTGCTGGCCGACGTCCTCACCGTCGCCTTCGGCTTCGACTGGTACTCGTTCAG
The DNA here is from genome assembly GCF_040643955.1 of Streptomyces sp. NPDC047061. Classification (NCBI taxonomy): domain Bacteria; kingdom Bacillati; phylum Actinomycetota; class Actinomycetes; order Kitasatosporales; family Streptomycetaceae; genus Streptomyces; species Streptomyces sp. NPDC047061. Next base: position 45,821 of record NZ_JBEYVI010000020.1, on the reverse strand, counting down.
CTCACTGGTGGTCTGCGGACTCGCCCTGGCCCTGCTGATCGTGGCCCGCCGGGAGTTCTACGCCGCCTCCCGAAGAGCCGCCGTACGCCGGGCCCTCGGCGTCCTGCTGATCGGCCTGCTGGTGGCGATCCTGGCCGGCTGGGGCCTGGTCTCGCTCTTCCCCGGCTCGCTCCCGCACGGCCAGCACCTGGCCTGGGCGGCCGACCGGGTCTGCGGCGGCCTGGTCTCCGTCCGCAGCTACGGCGGCCGCCCGCCCCGCTTCGTCGCCTTCCTGCTCGGTCTCTTCGGTGCCCTCGCCCTGCTCAACGCCGCCGCCACCCTGTTCCGTTCGCAGCGCCTGGAAGCGGCCCTGCACGGCGACGAGGAGACCCGCATCCGCGCCCTCCTCAAGGCCTACGGCGACCGGGACTCCCTCGGCTACTTCGCCACCCGCCGGGACAAGGCCGTCGTCTTCTCGCCCAGCGGCAAGGCCGCCGTCACCTACCGGGTCGAGGCCGGCGTCTGCCTGGCCAGCGGCGACCCCGTCGGCGATCCCGAGGCCTGGCCGCACGCCATCGCCGCCTGGCTGGACACGGCCCGCCGGCACGCCTGGGCGCCCGCGGTGATGGGCGCCTCCGAGGACGGCGCCAGAGCCTACGTCCGCGCCGGCCTCGGCGCCCTCCAGCTCGGCGACGAGGCGATCCTGCACGTGGCCGACTTCGACCTGGGCGGCCGGGAGATGCGGGTCACCCGGCAGGCCGTCAACCGCGTCCGGCGCACCGGCGCCGGCTGCCGCATCCACCGCCACGCCGACCTCACCGAGACCGAGATGGAAGAGGTCGTCGACCGGGCCGACGCCTGGCGCGACACCGAGACCGAGCGCGGCTTCTCCATGGCCCTGGACCGGCTCGGCGACCCCGCCGACGGCGACTGCCTGCTCGTCGAGGCCATGGCCGAGGACGGCAGACTGCTCGCCCTGCTCTCCTTCGTGCCCTGGGGCGCCGACGGCATCTCCCTCGACCTGATGCGCCGTGACCGTACCGCCCCCAACGGCGTCATGGAGTTCATGGTCGCCGACCTGTGCGCGGCCGCCCCCAAACTCGGCGTGCACCGCATCTCGCTGAACTTCGCCGTCTTCCGCTCGGTCTTCGAGGAGGGCGCCCGGATCGGCGCCGGACCGGTGCTGCGGCTGTGGCGCCGGCTGCTGCTGTTCCTCTCCCGCTGGTGGCAGCTGGAGGCCCTGTACCGCTCCAACGCCAAGTACCGCCCCGAGTGGTACCCGCGCTTCCTCTGCTACGGCGACGCCGGTTCCCTGGCCCGGATCGGCCTCGCCTCCGGAATCGCCGAAGGCTTCGTCTCCGTACCGTCCCTGCGCACACTCTGGGGAAAGGGGCACCCGCGGACCGGACCGCCGCTCGTCGAGGCGGCGCCGCCGTCCGCGCCGGTGCCCGGTGCAGTCGGAGCGGACGAGGCCGGGCCCGCCGCACCCGACGCCGGCCTGCCGGACCAGTTCCGGGTCCGGCGCCGCAAGCTGGACCGGCTGCGGGCGGCGGGCGTCGACCCCTACCCGGTGGCCACCGGCCCACCGCCCCGCGCCCTCGCGGGCGTCCGCGACGGCGAGACGGTCACCGTCGCCGGGCGGATCATGCTGGTCCGCGACTTCGGCGGCCTCGTCTTCGTGACGCTGCGCGACTGGTCCGGCGACCGCCAACTGGCACTCACCCGCGACGGGTCGGGACCCGCCCTGGACCGCTTCACCGCCGACACCGACATCGGCGACCAGATCACCGCCACCGGCCGCATAGGCGTCAGCGACACGGGCGAACCGACCCTCTTCACCACCGACTGGCAGCTCACCGCCAAGTGCCTGCGCCCGCTGCCCGACAAACACCGCGGCCTCGCCGACCCCGAGGCCAGGGTGCGCCGCCGCTACCTCGACCTCGCCACCGGCCCCGCCGCCCGCGCCGTGGTCCGCACCCGCTCCACCGCCGTGCAGGCACTGCGCCAGGGCCTCCTGGACCGCGGCTACCTGGAGGTCGAGACCCCGATCCTCCAGCAGATCCACGGCGGCGCCAACGCCCGCCCCTTCACCACCCACATCAACGCCTACGACCTCGACCTGTACCTGCGCATCGCCCCCGAGCTGTACCTCAAGCGGCTCTGCGTCGGCGGTCTGGAGAAGGTCTTCGAACTCGGCCGGACCTTCCGCAACGAGGGCGTCTCCCACAAGCACAACCCCGAGTTCACGATGCTGGAGGCCTACCAGGCGTACGCCGACTACGACGTGATGCTCGACCTCGCCCGCGAACTGGTCCAGGGCGCCGCGACCGCCGCCCACGGCGCACCCGTGGCCCGCAGGGACGGGCAGGAGTACGACATCTCGGGCAGCTGGCCCGTCAGGACCGTGTACGGGGCGATCTCGGAGGTGCTGGGGGAGGAGATCGGCCCCGGCACCGAGCTGCTGCGGCTGCACCGGCACTGCGACCGCCTCGGCGTGCCGTACACCGCCGACGACGGGCCCGCCGACGTGGTCCTCGAGATGTACGAGCGCCTGGTGGAGGAACGCACCCAGCTGCCCACCTTCTACAAGGACTTCCCGACCGAGGTCTCCCCGCTCACCCGGCAGCACCGCACCGACCCGCGGCTCGCCGAGCGCTGGGACCTGGTCGCCTTCGGCACCGAACTCGGCACCGCCTACTCCGAACTGACCGACCCCCTCGAACAGCGCCGCCGGCTCACCGCCCAGTCGCTGCTCGCCGCCGGCGGCGACCCCGAGGCGATGGAACTCGACGAGGACTTCCTGGACGCCCTCGAATACGCGATGCCGCCCACCGGCGGGCTCGGCATCGGCGTCGACCGGCTGGTCATGTTCCTCACCGGCCTGACCATCCGCGAGACGCTTCCTTTCCCGCTGGTCCGCCATCGTTGATGTTTTTTGGTCTTTTCTTACCGAAACCTCCAGCTGCTGGTCCGTGCGGGTGCTTTCCCGCCGCCGCACCGGTGTCGTAGTGGTGCGCCGGAGCCCCGCCGGGCGACTGATGAGTCATGGAGAAGGATCAGTTGTTCACCCGACGCCGGCTGCTGCTCGCCGGCGGCGCTGCTCTGGGAGCCGCGGGGACCGCGGGAATCGTGCTGGCGAGCAGCGCCGAGGAGGCGGCCGGCGGGGTCGCCCCGGCCGCGGGGGCGCAGGCCCGCCCGGCGCTCAAGTCCTCCGCCTTCCGGCTCCAGCCGCTCACCGGATACGGCCCGCCGCCCAACCGGCCGGGCAGGCTGAAGGTCCGCAAGGAACCCATCACGGAGATCTCCCGCAGCGGCAGACGCATGATGCTCACCTTCGACGACGGCCCCAACCCGAACTACACCCCGCACATCCTGGACACCCTCGCCAAGTACGACGTGCGGGCGATGTTCTTCCTGTGCGGGGAGTGCATCGTCGTGAACAGGGAACTGGTCGCGCGGATGGCCGACGAGGGGCATGTCGTGGGCAACCACACCTGGACGCATCCGCTGCTGACCACCCTGAACCGCAGTGAGATCCGCGACGAGATGACGAGCACCAGCGACGCCATCGAGGACACCTACGGCGAACGCCCGCAGTGGTTCCGCGCACCCTACGGCGCCTGGAACCGCGCGGCCTTCCAGCTAGGCGCCGAGATGGGCATGGAGCCGATGGCCTGGACCGTGGACAGCACCGACTGGACCGTCCCGGGCACCCGCACCATCGTCGACACGATCGAGAACGGCGCCGCCCCCGGTGTCGTGGTCCTCTCCCACGACGCCGGGGGCGACCGCTCGCAGAGTGTCCAGGCCCTGCGCGAGTACCTGCCCTATCTGCTGGACAACGGCTACCACCTGACCGTGCCGCGCCGCCGTACGTGAACGGGCCCGCGCCCGCCCGGTGGTGGCCTCAGCGGGCCTCGACCAGGCGGGCGAAGACCACGACGTTCCCGTCGTAGCCGTTCTGCTTCGAGAAACCGCCGCCGCAGGTGATGACCCGCAGCTCCGGGGTGCCCTTGGAGCCGTAGACCCGGTCGCCCGGGAAACCGGCCTTCGCGAACACCTCGATTCCGTAGATCTCGAACACAGCCGTCCTGCCGTCCTGGCGGTCGACCTCGATCCGGTTTCCCTTCTTCAGGGAGCCGAGTCCGTAGAAGACCGCCGGGCCCTTCGTGTTGTCGACATGGCCCACGACGACGGACGTGCCGTTCTCCCCGGGCGAGACACCCCCGGTGAACCACCCGGCCAGATTCGGGTCGTCCGGCGGCGGTGCCGCGATCCAGCCGTCCGTGTCCAGACCCACCGGCATCACCGGTGCGTCGACCCGGATCGCCGGGATCCTGATGCGGTCCGCCGTGGCGAACGGCAGCGGGGCGGGCGCCGTGGCGAAGGTGCCAGGGACCGTGGTACGGGTGTCGGGGGCGGCGGCCGAGGCCGGTTGCGGCGGACCGACGTCGAACTCTCCCGAACCGTTCCGAATGAGTGCCAGACCGGTCAGCAGAACAAGCGCTATCACGCCCCAGGGGGCACGCTTCCTCCGCCGCTCCTCCTCTTCGGCCAGCTCGGAAAGTTCGGACGCAGACATTCGCCAACCCCTCTCGACGCGGCCGCCTTCAGGTCCGTATCGCGCATGGGAAAAAGCTAAGTCCCCCGCGCACGTGCGGCGACGGGGCGACGGGCGAACGGGTGGCCCGCGGGTATTCCGGTGAGCCATCCGAGTTGCCGTTCTCAGGATTTTTCTGACAGTCCGTGACCTGCGGCAATATCCGATTGTGCGCTTTTCGTTCGGCGTGTCTCCTCACCAGGACGGCCCATTCTCGAAATGCGGGCGTGTTCCGGGCATCTGAGGGTCTATTCGGGAGGTGCTTTCTCGCCGATCCACCGGGGACCGTTCCCGGGGCGCCTTCCGCGGAGGAAGAGATGCGAAACTCACGTGCGCTGGCGGCCGCGTGCACTGTGGTCGCCGTTCTCGGCGCCGCCGCCCCCGTGGCCGTCGCCGACGGCCTGGGCAACCCCGGCGGCCCGGCCAACACCCAGGCCCCGGTCGTCGGGGGGACGGGCGTCGCCCCCGGGACCGGAGTCGGCGGGGTCGGAGGAGTCGGAGGGGTGGGCGTCGCCCCGGGGACCGGTGTCGGCGGTGTCGGTGTGGCCCCCGGTGTCGGCAGTGTCGGAGTGGCTCCCGGGATCGCGGTCCCCGGAGTCGTGGTCCCCGGATACGGGGTGGGCGGGTTCGGAGACGGGCGTTTCAACAACGGCTTCGGCGGGCGCGACGGGCGGGGCGGAGACGGGCGGGGCGGGGACGGGCGGTTCGACGACTTCGACGGCCGGGGTGACGGGCGTTTCGACAACTTCGACGGTGCGCGCGACATCGTCGCCCAGCCCCGGTCGATCGCCACCGGCCAGCGGCTCACCGTCACCGTCAACAACTGCCGCAGCGGAGTCATGACCTCCCGTGCCTTCCGTACGACGCCGCTCTTCCCGTTCGGCGGCGACATGGCGCGCGGTGTCGCCACCATCGACCGGAACGCCAGCCCGGGCCCCTACGACCTCACCGTCCGCTGCGACGGACGCACCCTGCTCCGGCCGGCCGCGTTCTTCGTGCTCGGCGGGGTGCGCGGCGGACTCGGCGGCAGTGTCTCCACCGGGGCCACCCCGACCGACATGGCGATCGGCGGCGGCCTGGTGGGCGCGGCCGTGCTCGCCGGCTGCGGGATCTGGGTGCGCCGTCGGAGCGAGAAGCGGATCTGACCCGGCGGGCCTGCGCCCCGGTCCCTCGGCGGACCGGGGCACGGGCAGGGACGGCCGCGTCACGATCAGGCGCCGTCCTCGCCGGCGGGCCTGCGCGAGAGCCGGTACGCCGTACCGACCGAGCCCAGGACGAGCGCCGCGCCGAGGCCGATCTCCTCGAGGTCGAGCCCCCCGATGCTGCCGCCCTCACCGGCCTGGACACCTCGCCCGGGCGGAATGGGCTGCGGGTTGAGCGACTCGCCGCTGCCGGAACCCCCGTCCGCGCGCCCGTCGGTACCGGCGTCGGCGCGGCCGTCCGTGGCGGCGCCCGTGCTCACGTGGGTGGCGTCGTCGCCGTGCCCGCCCGTGGTGCCGGCGGTGCCCCCGTCCGTGCGTCCGCCGTCGCTCGCGCCGCTCTCGTCGTCGGCGCGCCCGTTGCCGTCCCCGTCGGTGCGTCCGTCCGTGTGTCCGTCGCCGTGCCCGGCCGAGGTGCCGCTCGCGATGGCCAGTTCCGTCGTCGCGCTGGCCCCGTCGCAGGTGAACGTCACCCGGTACGACGCCTGCGACTTCGCGTTCCGGTCGACCGTGGCCGTCACCGAGTCCCGCTCCGACGGGATGCGGACCGTGTCGAACACACCCGAAGTGACCGTCGCGGCGCCCCGGCAGCCGCTGTCGCGGTCCAGGCGCAGACTCACCCGGCCGCCCGCCGTCACGGTGGAGGGCGTCACCCGGAAGCCGAAGGGCGTGCCGTCCCCGCCCCCGTCACCGCTGTCGCTCGCCAGGATGGCCGGAGCGGAGAGGGCGAGAGCACCGACACCCAGCAGTGCGGCCGAAGCAACGCGTATCGCGCGCATGGTGGTTCCTCCGGTCCCCGAGGAGCAGCATGCGGACCTGTTCCGCCAGTGCCGGGAATGCACCTCGATGATCGGAACGCTAGGAACATCCGCACACGCGCGCGAACGCAGTAGCGCGAACGGGGGAGATGCCTGGGCCGTACGAGGGACGCCGGCGGCGTGGCGCGGCGTCCCCCGGGGGCACCTCCTGAACCTTGCTCCCCCTTGCTACCCCTTGATGTGCGGGAAGAGGTTCAGGAACGGCTGTGCCGTCGCCGTGATCCCGCGGCTGTACGGTTCGTCGAAGTCCCAGATCAGGAACAGCATGAAGGTGATGGTCGCGGAGAACAGGCCGGCGAGGACCAGCTCGCGCGGGGTGCGCCTGATCTGCAGCGCGAAGACCATGCCGATGGTGATCGCCGCCCCGGCCAGCAGCCCGATCCACACCACGTTCGGCATGGTCGCCCCGGTCGAGTCGGCCCGGGCGCTGCGCGCCTGGTCCAGAGCGGCCACCTGGTCCACCAGCGGCTGGTAGGCCTGCGCCTGGAAGTCGGTCTTCGGCTCGTAGTCGGTGACGTCCTGGCGGATCTGCGCGAGCAGGTCGGCACCGCGCTGCGAGAGCCGGCCGTGGTCGGCCATCTCCTTCCACTCCTTGTCGACGACCTGGGCCGCGTAGGCGTCCACGTCCGCCCGGATCCGGTCACGCGCGTCGGGCGGGTACACCCGCACCCGTTCGTAGATCTCGTGCAGCGCCTGCGCCTCCGCCTGCACATGGTCCTGGGCGGCGCTGCGGGCCTCCCACACCCCGGCCACCGCCAGACCGAGGACGATGGCGTAGATGACGCCGATCCACATGGTCATGTACTCGATGACGTCCGGCGTCTCGGAGGGATCCTCGTCCTCCGCCGCCCTCTTGTCGCGGACGAGGGTGATGATCACGACCACGGCGACGGCCGCGAGCATCGCGAGGACGAGAACAAGCCAATCCGGCAACGGAAGCCTCCAGGATTCGGTGGGCCGGCCGTCAGCGCGCGCGGAACGCGGCGACGGCGATGATCGCGGGTACGGCGATGAGCAGGACGTAGGTGACCGGGGAGGTGCGGTTCGGGGCCGCGGCGCCGGTCGACCGGACGTGGTAGGGCGGATAGGTCACCGGGGTCGGCGAGGGCCGCGGGGTGGGCTTCGGCGACGGGGTCGGGGTCGGGGTCGGCTTCGGCCGGGGCCGGGGAGCCGGTGGCGGGGTGGGAGTGGGCGTGGGCGTGGGTTTCGGGGCCGGCGCCCGCCGGGGTGGTGGCGGTGGGGCCGGGCGCGGTGCCGGCGGCTTGCTGTGCGTCGGCTTCGGCGTCGGTGAGGGCTTCGGTGTTGGCTTCGGCGTCGGCTTCGGGGTGGGGGTGGGCGTCGGACTGGGCGTCGGGGTGGGCGTGGGACAGGGCGGCGGGGTGGGCTCCGGACACGGTGGGGGAGTGGGCCAGGAGCCCCCGGCGACGGCCACCGCGTGGATGCCGTCGGGGCCCGTCGAGGCGGAGGCGCAGGCGTCGGCCGACGCCGTGCCGACCGGGCAGCCCACCAGGGTCCACGTCAGCGTCAGCAGGGCCAACACCCTTGGGACGGGCGCGAGTCTGGTCGCATCGGGTGCATGCACGACGGAGATCATGGAGCGTCGGGCGCCGTCGCACGCCGGAGTACCGGGCGATTGGCCCGAACGGGGGACATGCGCCGTAAACCGGTTTGAATCACACCGTCCCGCGAATGGCTCGAAGCGTACGCCCGTGCGGGACGCGGTCCGCGGTCACAGTGCGCCGAAAGAAATTTCTGCGCCCGTTGAACACTCCGGCCCCCGGCATCCGTACCTGGTGTCGTGCGGCGGCGCAGAGGCGCTGCAATAACCAGGCGATTATATGGAGTTGACGATGAAGACCTCGTGGAGGAGCGCCTCGCTGGTGGCCACGGCCGCGGGGGTGATGGTGTTCGCGACGGCGTGCGGTCAGGACAACACGACCACTCCGTCCTCGGCGGCCCAGAACGTCGGTGCCACGGCCCCGGCCGGCATCGGCAGCATCACCGACCCCTCCGCTTCGACCGGCGCGGGCAACGGCTACGGCGCCGACGGCAGCCAGGCCTCCAGCTCCCCGGCCGCGGTCGCGCCCGCCGGCAAGCTGACCGTGGCCAGCAACCCCGACCTGGGCAAGGTGCTGACCGACGGCAGCGGCCTCACCCTCTACCGTTTCGATGCCGACACCGCCAATCCCCCCAAGTCGAACTGCGACGGCGACTGCGCCACCACCTGGCCGCCGGTGCCCGCCAACGACGCCACGGCCGGTGAGGGCATCGACAAGTCCCTGCTCGGCGAGGTCACCCGCTCCGACGGCACCAAGCAGCTGACCGTCGCCGGCTGGCCGGTGTACCGCTACGCCAAGGACGTCAACGCCGGTGACGTCAACGGCCAGGGTGTGGGCGGCAAGTGGTTCGCGCTGGCCCCCGACGGCAAGAAGGCCACGCTGGCCTCGCTGCCCGGCCTTTCGGTCCGCAAGGACGCCAAGCTCGGCGACATCATCGTCGACAAGAACGGCATGACGGTCTACCGCTTCATCAAGGACAAGGCGTGGCCCAAGGTCGTCTCGAACTGCACCGGTGACTGCCTGGCGAAGTGGCCGGCCGTCGCGGAGGTCGCCTCCAGCGACACCAAGGGCGTCGTGAAGAAGGGCCTGATGGGCTTCACCCGGCCCGACAACGGCGAGAAGCAGCAGACGGTCAACTGCTGGCCGATCTACACCTTCTCCGGCGACGCGAAGGCCGGTGACACCAACGGCCAGGGCGTCGGCGGCACGTGGTACGCCGTCTCGCCCGAAGGAAAGCTGGTCGGCGCGCCGGCCAGCTAGGGATCACCTCCCCAGGGTCGACCGCCCCGCACGACAACACAACGGCGCACGACCGCCCGCCCCCTCCACACCGCACGGAGGGGGCGGGCTTCTTGGCGTCTCCAGGTTCTATTGGCGCCCGCCGCGACGCGCCCCAAAGGGGCGCGGGGAACTGCGCGAGCAACCACGAACGACCCGCACCCGACGGAAAGCCCGAACGCCCCCAAATTGCAACGGTCATTCCGCAGGTCATGACCGGGAACGGACGGTCAATTTCCGTTTCGGCTCGCCCTGTTCGCAGACGATCAGTAGCCTCTGCTCGAACACCGGATCGCCTCAGCCTTGGAGAGATACATGGAGCGTCCCGCCTGGGCCCCACGAAGCATCGACATCACGGTGCCGAGCGTTTCGCGTATCTACGACTACTACCTGGGCGGTTCGCACAATTTCGAGGTCGACCGGGAAGCGGCCCGCAAGGCGATGACGCACCTGCCCGGCCTGCCGAAGATCATGCAGGCCAACCGCGCCTTCATGCGCCGCGCCGTACGCCACGCGGTGGGCACCGGCATCGACCAGTTCCTGGACATCGGTTCCGGCATCCCCACCTTCGGCAACGTCCACGAGGTCGCGCAGGCGGCGCACCCCGGCGCCCGCGTGGTGTACGTCGACCACGACCCGGTGGCCGTGGCCCACAGCAACGCCGTCCTCGACGGCAACGAGGACGCGGACGTCGTGGCGGCCGACCTCCGCAAGCCCCAGGAGATCCTCTCCAGCCCTCAGGTGGAGCGCCTCATCGACCTGAATCGGCCAGTGGCGTTGCTTCTCGTTGCCATACTGCACTTCGTGGAAGACGCGGACGACCCGTACGGGGCAGTGGCACAGCTGCGCGACGCACTCGCGCCCGGCAGCCTGCTTGTTCTCACGCATGCCTCGTACGAGGGAATCCCGTTGCCGGCCGAGCGGGCCGAGGGCGCGGTGGACGTATACAAGGACATTCGCAACCCGCTGATCATGCGCTCGCGCGACGAGGTCGCGCGGTTCTTCGAGGGGTACGACATGGTGGAACCCGGACTGGTGCCGATGCCTCACTGGCGGCCGGAGTCGGCACCGGAGGACGAGGATCCGTACGCCTTCTCCGGATTCGCCGGCGTGGGGATCGCGGCGTGACCGCGGAGCCGGGCGGCCCGGAGGACAGACTGCACAGGTTCGCGACGATCTGGAGCCGGGCGGTCTTCCCGGTCACCTCGACGTCCCTGACCCGCCCGGAGTTCGAGGAGCAACTGCTGCCGCTGGCCCGCCGGCTGAGCGAGATCCTGCTGGCGCACGGCTTCGACGCCGACGAGGCCCGGCAGGTGGGCGCCGCGCTGATCGACGCGCACTGCACCGACCCCGAGGCGCTGACCCGCACCCTCGACTGCGTCGACGCCTACCTGGTCCTGTACTGCGGCGAGGACGGCCCCCAGGAGGAGCTGCGGATGCGCTCCTCGCGGATCCAGCACGCGATGGCCGCCGGGTTCGCCCAGGCGCTGCGCGAACGCACGCTGGCCGAGCAGGAGGCCATCGCCCAGGCCGCGTTGCGTGCCCAGGGCGTGGTCGCCCAGGCGCTGCACGCCAGCGAGGCCCGCTTCCGGGCCGTCTTCGAGGGCGCGGCGATAGGAATCGGCATCGCCGACCTCGAAGGCAACGTCCTCCAGGTCAACGGCGCGCTGCTGCGCATGTTCGGCGGCTCCGAGCAGACCCTGCGCAGCCGCAACGTCCTGGAGTGGGCGCACCCCGAGGACGCGCCCCAGACCTGGCGGCTCTACGAGGAACTGGTCCGCGGCGAACGCGAGCACTACCACGTCGAGAAGGCCTTCAACCGCTCCGACGGAACGGTCCTGTGGACCAACCTGACCGTCTCCCTGCTGCGGGACGCGGACGGCGAACCGCAGTACCAGCTGGCCCTCATGGAGGACACCACCGAGCGCCGCCTGCTCAACCTCCGGCTGCGCTACGAGGCCACCCACGACGCGCTCACCGGCCTGCCCAACCGCACGCTGTTCTTCGAGCGCCTGGAGAAGGCCCTGGCGGCCGGCGAGGGCCAGCGGTTCGGGCTGTGCTACCTCGACCTGGACGGCTTCAAGACCGTCAACGACAGCCTCGGCCACTCGGCCGGCGACCGGCTGCTCGTCGAGGTCGCCGACCGGCTGCAGTCCTGCGCGACCGCGCCCGGCGAGATGGTCGCCCGGCTCGGCGGCGACGAGTTCGTGGCGCTGACCACCGGCCCGGCCACCCAGCGCGAGGTCGACGACCTGGCCGACCGCATCATGAACGCCCTGGTCACCCCGATCAGCATCGACGGCCGTGACCTCATGGTCCGCGGCTCCATCGGCATCGTCGAGGGCCCGGCGGGCGAGCGCACCCCGGCCGAGGTGCTGCGCAGCGCCGACATCACGATGTACCGGGCCAAGTCGGCGGGCGGCAACCGCTCCGAACTCGCCGACCCGGAGGCGGACGCCCGCGCGATCACCCGCCACGGCCTGACCACGGCACTGCCCGCCGCCCTGGACCGGAACGAGTTCTTCATCGAGTACCAGCCGCTGGTCCACCTCGGTGACGGCAGCGTCCGCGGTGCCGAGGCCCTGGTCCGCTGGCTGCACCCGCAGCACGGCGTCCTCGGCCCCGACCGGTTCATCCCGCTCGCCGAACACACGGGTCTCATCGTCCCGTTGGGCCGCTGGGTCCTGGAGGAGTCGATCCGTCAGGCCCGCGAGTGGCGAGAACGCTACGGCGAGGACACGGAGGCCGGTCCGCTGCGGATCAACGTGAACCTCTCCCCGTGCCAGCTCAGCCACCCCGGCCTGGTCCAGGACACGGTGGACATCCTGGAGCGCACCGGGGTGGCCCCGGACGCCCTCTGCCTGGAGGTCACCGAGTCGGCGCTCATCGGCGCCGACGACGACCTCCTCAAGCCCCTGCGGCGCCTCGCCGAGATGGGCGTGGACATCGCGCTGGACGACTTCGGCACCGGTTACTCGAACCTCGCGAACCTGCGCCGCCTGCCGGTGAGCATCCTCAAGCTGGACCGCTCCTTCACCCAGAGCATGCAGCAGTTCCCGGCGGACCCGGTCGACCTCAAGATCGTGGAGGGCATCGTCACCCTGGCCCACAGCCTGGACCTGGCGGTCACGGTGGAGGGCGTGGAGACGGGCGCCCAGGCGGAACAACTCCGGATACTGGGCTGCGACACGGCCCAGGGCTGGTACTACGCCCGTCCGGGCCCGCCGGAGCGCCTGCACGAGCTGGCGCTGGTGGACGCCACGGGCTGACCCGGCGTCCCCTCGGGGCCCTCAGTCGAGGTGGAAGACCTCCTCGGCGGGGGCCCACCGCTCGTTCTCGGCGGCGGTGTCCAGCGGCTGCTGGCAGGGGTCCGTGAGGGCCCACCACGCGCGGGTCACCGGGTCGGCCGCGATCTCCGCGGTGTCGGCGGCGTAGTCGCTCCCCGAGTACTCGAGGTAGCTGAACAGCAGCCCGTCCCGCAGGAAGATCGAGTAGTTGCCGATGCGGGCCCGCTTGAGGGCCGCCAGCACACCCGGCCAGGCGGCCGCGTGCAGTGCGCGGTACTCGGACTCCTTCTCCGGGCGCAGCCGGATGACGGCGGCGAAGCGCTGCACCTTGCTCACCTCTCCCTCTCAGGGACGAACGGCAAAGAATCTGTTTCATCCGACGGGCAGGACACTAAGGATCAGATCCTTCCTGCGCAATGGCCCGGAGGGATGTCGCTTACGGGAGGGATCTGCCCGGCGTCATCGGGCACTTGAAACCAGATCCGTTCGACGACTTCCCTCCCCGTAACGCGGGTGTCATAGTGACCACCGCCGATGAACCTGATTAATCCGAACGTGGAGGAGGGGGTACACCGTGGCCGATCCGTCAGCGGCATCCGGCGGTCCCTACCGGCCGGGGTACGAGCTGGTCGCCGAACAGCTGCTGGAGTACATCGCCGAGCAGAACCTGCGGCCGGGCGACCGGCTCCCCACGGAGGCGGGTCTGGCCGAGATCCTGGGGGCGTCCCGCAACGTCACGCGTGAGGCCGTCAAGGTGCTGGCCGCCATCGGCCGGCTGAGCGTGCGCCGGGGTGCCGGAATCTTCGTCGCGGAGGCGTCCGGCGGGCTGGTGGACGACCACCTGGCGCACTTCCGGCCGACGAGCATGGAAGACGTCCTGATGCTGCTGGACTACCGCACGGTGATCGAGTCGGAGACGGCCCGCCGGGCCGCGGGCCTCGCCACCCCGATCCAGGTCCGCACCATCCGGGAGGGCGCGCAGGGTTCCCTGACGGCTGCCCAGCAGAACGACGCGCACGCCTTCGCACGGGCCGACGAGGCCTTCCACGACGCGGTGGGCGCGGCCTCGCACAACGTGTTCCTGCGGTCGAGCGTCGCCGGCGTACGGCGCCTCGCGTCCCAGTCCGACGTGCTGCTCTTCCACGGCGACGCCCCCGGCTCGCTGGAGGTCGCCGCACGGCAGCATCTCGCCATCGCAGAGGCGGTCGCCGCGGGGGAGGCCGATCTCGCGAGCGAGCTGATGGTGGAGCACATCGCCACCACGCAGAGCCAGTTCGAGCGGAAGATCCGCGACCGGCTGTTCAACCTCGGCGAACGGGCTGCGCCCGCGCGGCCGACGACGGACAGCGGTCCCGGGGACTCCGGCCTTCCGCCGCAGACGTCGGTGTCGTAGGCCGGTCGGCACGGTGCGGGCCGGTGGGGGCTGGTCGCGCAGTTCCCCGTGCCCCTTTCAGGGGCGTGCACTTGGCGCCCCTTCAGGGGCGCGGGGAACTGCGCGAGCAACCACCCACGACCCGCACCCGTACACCGCAGACCGGCACCCCGGGAACCGGGCGGACGACCCGGTTCCGATGCTTCATCCCATCAGGCGATTGGATCTCCGTGTCTCTTCTGTCTGTGCGCAGGGGCAGAGCCGTGCCCCTGCCGAGAACCCTCATAGCCGCCCTGCCCCTCGCCCTCGCGACGGCCACGCTGGCCGTCACCCCGGCCCAGGCGGCCCCGAAGGCCTCCGGTCTCACCGTCTACGTCTCCCCGACCGGCAAGGACACCGGCCGCGGCACCGCCGACCACCCCTTCAGGACCCTGGAACACGCACGGGACTACGTGCGCGACGCCAAGAGCAAGGCCGACGGCGACGTCCACGTCCGGCTGCTGTCCGGCACCTACCGGCTCAGCCGCACCTTCGCCCTCACCGCCGAGGACTCCGGCAGGGCCGGGCAGCGGATCGTCTACGAGGCCGCACCCGGCGCGCACCCGGTGATCAGCGGCGGCAGGCAGGTCACCGGCTGGACGAAGGCCGACGCCGACGGCAAGGTCTACAAGGCCAGGTTGACCGGCCTCGACACCCGCCAGCTGTACGTGAACGGCGAGTTGAGGACCCGGGCCCGCAGCGGGAAGAACCCCTCGGGCTTCAGCAAGACGTCCACCGGCTACACCTTCACCGACAGCAGCATCAGCGGCTACAAGAACCCCTCGGACCTCGAAGTCGTCAGCTCCTGGGGCTGGAAGCTGATGCGCTGCCCGGTCGAGTCGGTCTCCGGCAACACGATGACGATGCAGCAGCCGTGCTGGCACAACGCCAACCTCCAGCAGGGGCAGGAGATCCAGAACCCGACCTGGCTGGAGAACGCCCGCGAGCTGCTGGACAGCCCGGGGGAGTGGTACCTCGACAAGAGCGCCGGCGAGGTCTACTACATGCCCGAGCCGGGCGAGAACATGAGGACCGCGGACGTCACCGTGCCCGTCGTCCAGGACCTGGTCGACCTGAACGGCACCCGTGACCACCCCGTCGCGAACGTGTCCTTCCAGGGCATCACCTTCTCCTACTCCACCTGGCTGGAACCGAGTTCGTCCGACGGCCTCATCGAGGGCCAGGCCGGCTTCCGGATGGTCGGCGAGGACAACCCGACCTTCGACTCCACGCGCCTGAACTGGAAGAAGACCCCGGGAGCCGTCAACGTCAGCCACGGGCAGGGCGTCGAGTTCACCGGCAACACCTTCACCCACCTCGGCGCCGTCGGCCTGAACCTGAACACCGGCACCCAGCACACCACCATCACCGGCAACGTCTTCCGCCAACGACATCGCGCAGGTCGTCCTCTGGTACAACAAGTCCCTGATGGACAAGTGGGGTTACCAGGTCCCCACCACCTGGGAGCAGTACGAGGCGCTCGGCAAGCAGGTCGCCAAGGAACACCCCGGCTACCTCGTCGGCTCGGTCGGTGACACCAACTCCCACGAGTCGTACTTCTGGTCCGGCCAGTGCCCGGCCTTCGACCTGGTCAAGCCGGACACCCTGCGCACCGACCTGCAGGACCAGAACTGCACCCGCACGGCGAAGCTCCTGGACGGCCTGATCGACGCCAAGGCCGTCACCACCAAGGGCTTCTTCAGCCAGGGCTTCGCCAAGGAGAGCGGCAACAAGGTCCTGATGGCGTACGGCCCGTCCTGGTACGGCCAGTACCTCTTCAAGGCGGCCTTCAACGCCCCGGCCAAGCAGATCGCCGCGGCACCCCCGCTCACCTGGGAGGGCGAGTCGAAGGCGGCCACGGGCAACGTCGGCGGCGGGGTCTGGATGGTGTCCTCGCACAGCGCCAACCTCAAGGCCTCCACGGACCTGGTCACCTGGCTGACCACGTCCGACGAGAACCAGGCGACCGCGCCCACTTACCCCGCCTACACCAAGGCCGCGCAGGCCTGGCTCAAGAACCCTGCCAACAGCGGCTACTTCGCCAATGACGTCAGCACCGCGTTCCAGCAGGCCGCGAACGAGGTGTGGACCGGCTGGTCGAACACCAGTTCTCCGACTCCACCGCCTGGTCCAGTGTCGTCCTGCCCGCGCTGACCGCCGGGAAGAGCCTGACCGACACGCTGCCCGCCTGGCAGAAGGAGATCAGCAACGAGGCGAAGGCGCACGGATACCAGGTGGAGAACAAGTGACCCTGCTGGAGACCGAGCACGTCGCCGTCTCCGCCCTGCGCCGCGGCACCCCGCCGCGGCGCAGGGCCCGCGGCCGTGCGGGCTACTGGTTCGTCGCCGCCTACGCACTGCTCCTGCTCGCGTTCGGCATCGTCCCGACCGCGTACTCCTTCTACCTGGCGTTCACCAACGACCAGGGGCAGTTCACCGGCCTGAACCAGTTCGTCAAGGTGGTCCGGGACTACCGCTTCGGGCCCGCCTTCGGTCACATGCTGGTCTACCTGCTGCTGTGGCTGGCCGCCCTGGTGGTCCTGGTCGTCCTGGTCGCGGTGATCCTGCGCAGCCGGGTCCGCCCCGGCACCTCCGCCCTCTTCCGCTTCCTCTACTACATCCCCGGCGCCCTGGCCGGCGTGGCCAGCGTCCTGGTCTGGCTGTTCATGCTGGATCCCGACGTCAGCCCGGTGTCCTGGCTGCTGAAGAGCATGGGCATGCAGACCTTCGCGGCCGTCCTCGCCCCCTCCAACCTCCCGCTGATCCTCATGCTCATCGCCTTCTGGACCGGCGCCGGCGGCTGGATGGTGGTGATGTACGGGGCGCTCAACAACATCCCCGACGAGGTCATCGAAGCCGCCCGGATGGACGGGGCGGGCCCCTGGCGGACCGCCTGGCACATCCAGATCCCGATGATCCGGCAGTGGATCGTCTACATGACCATCATGGCGTTCGCGACCGGCACCCAGCTGTTCGTCGAGCCCCAGCTGCTCCAGACGGCCAGCCTCGGCCGGGTCAGTCCCACCTGGTCGCCCAACCAGCTCGCGTACGTGTACGCCTTCCAGCAGGGCGACTTCAACGGCGCCGCCGCCATCTCCGTCGTCCTGCTCGCCGTGGGACTCCTGGCCGCGGGCCTGCTCGTCGCCCGCTCGAACCTGTTCAGGTTGGATGAGTCATGACGCAATCAACTCTCGCTCCGGCAGCGCCGATCCGACGCGTCAGGCCGTCGGCATCGAGGGCCCTCTCCTTCCTGATCGTGGCCCTCCTCCTGGCCTTCCTGCTGGTGTTCTTCGTCCTGCCGGTGATCTGGCTGCTGCTCGCCCCCTCCAAGACGGCCGGCGAGGTGGTCCGCGACAACCCGCTCTCCTTCGGCTCGTTCGGCCAGATCGGCGCGGCCTGGCGGCATCTCTTCGCCTTCCAGGACGGCGCGATGCTCACCTGGCTGAAGAACTCGGCGATCTACTCCGGCGGTTCCCTCGTCCTGACCCTCGCCGTCAGCGTCCCGGCCGGCTACGCCCTCGCCCTGACGAAGTTCAAAGGCCGCAAGACGCTCCTCGTGATCACCCTGGTCACCATGATCATGCCGCAGGCCACCCTCGTCCTGCCGGTCTTCCTGGAGCTCAACCGCTTCCACCTGATCGGCACGGTCTGGTCGGTGATCCTGCCCTTCTCCTTCTACCCGTTCGGCGTGTACCTCGTGTACATCTACTTCGGCAGCAGCCTGCCCAGGGACCTGCTGTCGGCGGCCCGTATCGACGGCTGCACCGAATGGCAGCTCTTCTCCCGCATCGCCCTGCCCCTGGCCAAGCCGGTGATCGGCCTGGTCGCCTTCTTCAGCTTCGTGGGCAACTGGAACAACTTCTTCCTCCCCTACCTGGTCCTCCCGAACAGCAACGAGTTCCCGGTCCAGGTGGGCCTCAACCAACTCCTCACCTCCACCCCGTCCTTCAACCCCGTGGCAGGCGCAGGCCTGAACATCACCATCCCCGAACTGGCATTGGCGATCATCATCGCGATCCTGCCGGTCCTGGTCCTGTTCCTCTTCTCCCAGCGAACGTTGGTGTCGGGGATGCTGGCGGGATCGACGAAGGAGTGAGCCATGCAGCGCCCCTTTAGGGGCGCGGGGAACTGCGCGACCAGCCCCCACCGGCCCGCACCCAATCACGCTCCGTCACCTCTCCAAAAGCATCCTCTGCAACTCCCGAGCAGCCCGAGGCGGCGCCACATCACTCCGGTGCGCCAACGCGATCGTCCGGTGCAACCCCGGCCGAGCCAACGGAGTGACCCGCAGCCCCCGCCCCGACCGCGCCGCCACCATCCGCGGCACCACGGCCACCCCCAACCCCGCCCGCACAAACCCCAGCACCGCGTCCATCTCGCCCCCCTCGACAGCGAACCCCGGCTCGAACCCGGCGGAGCGACACGCCGCGACGGTCAGCTCCCGCAGGTCGTACCCGTGCCGGAACATCACCAGCCGCTCCCCCTCCAGATCAGAGATCTTGACTCCACCCCGCCCGCGCCCGGGCACCGTCGCCTCGGGCGAGGAGACCACCACCAGGTCCTCCCGCAGCAGCTCCACGGTGGTCAGGGCAGGTGATCCCGGCGGCAGCGGCAGCACGATCAGTGCCAGGTCCAGCGCCCCGCGCGCCAGCTCCCGTACGAGATCATGGGACCCGCTCTCCTCGATCAGCAGCTGGATCCCCGGATACCGGTCGTGGAACGCCCGCAGCACGTCCGGCAGCAACCCCGTGCACAGACTCGGCGTCGCCCCCAGCCGCACCCGGCCGCTGCGCAGCTGCACCAGCTCCTGCACCTCGTACCGGGCGGTGTCCGCGTCGGCGAGGATCCGCCGGGCCAGCGGCAGCAGCGCCTCGCCCGCGTCGGTGAGGGTGATGTTGCCCCGCGCCCGCAGGAACAGGTCCGCCCCCAGCTCCCGCTCCAGCGCCCTGATCTGCTGGGACAGCGACGGCTGGGCGACATGCACCAGCTCGGCGGCCCGGGTGAAGTGCCGGGTCTCCGCCACGGCGACGAAGTACTGAAGCTGCTGGAACTGCATGGTGACACGATAGCGTCAGCCTATCGAATCAAGCCGGACCATGTCTTGGACCGATGGGGCCGTTCGGCTCTACCGTCCTGCACATGGCTCTGGCAACGCGGACGGACCGACGGCCGTCCATGGCGCGCACGATGTGGGACAGCTCCGTCGGCAAGAAGACCGTGATGGCCGTCAGCGGCCTGATCATGCTGCTCTACCTGGTGGCGCACATGATCGGGAACCTGAAGATCTACTTCGGGGCGGGCGAGTTCAACCACTACGCCCACTGGCTGCGCACCGTCGGCGAACCGTTCATGCACTACGAGTGGACGCTCTGGCTCATCCGGATCGTCCTGGTCGTCGCGGTGGTCGCGCACGCCACGTCCGCGTACCAGCTCAGCCGCCGCGACATCCGGGCACGCCCGAGCAAGTACGTGCACAGGAAGCCGCGGGCCTCCTACGCCACCCGCACGATGCGCTGGGGCGGGATCATCCTCGGCCTCTTCATCGTCTGGCACATCCTCGACCTGACCACCGGCACCGTGCACTCCGGCGGCTTCCAGGAGGGCCACCCGTACCAGAACGTCGTGGACACCTTCTCCACATGGTACGGCGACGTGATCTACATCGTCGCGATGCTCGCGCTCGGCCTGCACGTCCGGCACGGCTTCTGGAGCGCCGCCCAGACCCTCGGCGCCGGCAGCCGCACCCGCGACCGCGCCCTCAAGATCACGGCCGACGTTCTCGCGCTGCTGCTCACGGCCGGCTTCATCGCCGTACCCGTGGGCGTCATGACCGGAGTGGTGAGCTGACATGACCGACTACGTGAACTACCCGACCGGCGCACCCGTCTCCGACGGCAAGGCCCCCGACGGCCCGATCAACGAACGCTGGGACAGGCGCCGTTTCGAGGCCAAGCTGGTCAACCCGGCCAACCGGCGCAAGCACACGGTGATCGTCGTCGGCACCGGCCTCGCCGGCGGCTCCGCCGGCGCCACCCTCGCCGAACAGGGGTACCACGTCGTCCAGTTCTGCTACCAGGACTCCCCCCGCCGGGCCCACTCCATCGCCGCACAGGGCGGGATCAACGCGGCGAAGAACTACCGCAACGACGGCGACTCCGTCCACCGGCTGTTCTACGACACCGTCAAGGGCGGCGACTTCCGGGCGCGGGAGTCCAACGTCCACCGCCTCGCGCAGATCTCCGTCGAGATCATCGACCAGTGCGTGGCGCAGGGCGTGCCGTTCGCGCGCGAGTACGGCGGTCTGCTCGACACCCGGTCCTTCGGCGGCGTGCAGGTGTCGCGGACCTTCTACGCCCGCGGTCAGACCGGGCAGCAGCTGCTCCTCGGCGCCTACCAGGCGCTGAGCCGGCAGATCGCCGCCGGGAACGTGGAGATGCACCCGCGCACCGAGATGCTCGACGTGATCGTCGTCGACGGGCGGGCGCGCGGGATCGTCGCCCGGGACCTGATCACCGGGAAGATCGACACGTACTTCGCGGACGCCGTCGTCCTCGCCAGCGGCGGCTACGGCAACGTCTTCTACCTGTCGACGAACGCCATGAACTCCAACGCCACCGCCGTCTGGCGGGCGCACCGGCGCGGCGCCTACTTCGCCAACCCGTGCTTCACGCAGATCCACCCCACCTGCATCCCGCGCACCGGCGACCACCAGTCCAAGCTCACCCTGATGAGCGAGTCGCTGCGCAACGACGGCCGGATCTGGGTGCCCAAGGCCAAGGGCGACACCCGGCCCGCCAACCAGATCCCCGAGGACGAGCGCGACTACTACCTGGAGCGCATCTACCCGTCCTTCGGCAACCTGGTCCCGCGCGACATCGCCTCCCGCGCCGCGAAGAACGTCTGCGACGAGGGGCGGGGCGTCGGTCCCGGCGGGCAGGGCGTCTACCTCGACTTCGCCGACGCCGTCAGGCGGATGGGTCGGGCGGCCGTCGAGGCCAAGTACGGCAACCTCTTCGACATGTACCAGCGGATCACCGACGAGGATCCGTACCAGGTGCCGATGCGGATCTATCCCGCCGTGCACTACACGATGGGCGGGCTGTGGGTCGACTACGACCTCCAGACCACCGTCCCCGGCCTGTTCGCGGTCGGCGAGGCCAACTTCTCCGACCACGGCGCCAACCGGCTGGGCGCGAGCGCGCTGATGCAGGGCCTGGCCGACGGCTACTTCGTGCTCCCCGCCACCATCAACGACTACCTCGCCCGCAACCCCCACCAGGAGGCGGTCACGGTCGAACACCCGGTGGTCCAGGAGGTGCTGGCCGAGACGGAGGACCGGCTGAACCTGCTGCTGTCCGTCGACGGCGACCGTACCCCCGACTCCTTCCACCGCGAACTCGGCGAACTGATGTGGGAGTTCTGCGGGATGGCCCGCACGGACGCCGGGCTTCGCAAGGCACTTGAGCGCATCCCGCAGATCCGTGAGGAGTTCTGGCGGCGGATCAAGGTGCCGGGGACCGGCGAGGAGTTCAACCAGTCCCTGGAGAAGGCCAACCGCATCGTCGACTACCTGGAACTGGCCGAGCTGATGTGCCTCGACGCGCTGCACCGCGCCGAGTCCTGCGGCGGCCACTTCCGGGAGGAGTCCCAGACGCCGGACGGCGAGGCCGCCCGCAAGGACGACGCGTTCGCGTACGCGGCCGCCTGGGAGTTCACCGGCACCGGGGACGCCCCGGTCCTGCACAAGGAAGACCTGGTCTTCGAGTACGTCCACCCCACCCAGCGGAGCTACGCATGAAGCTCACCCTGCGCGTCTGGCGGCAGCGGAACGCCGACGCCGACGGTGCGATGTCCACGTACGAGGTGGACGGCATCTCCTCCGACATGTCCTTCCTGGAGATGCTCGACACCCTCAACGAGGAACTCATCCTGCGCGGCGAGGACCCCGTCGCCTTCGACCACGACTGCCGCGAGGGCATCTGCGGCGCGTGTTCCCTCGTGATCAACGGGGCCGCGCACGGGCCGGAGCGCACCACCACCTGCCAGCTGCACATGCGGTCCTTCAAGGACGGCGACACGATCGACATCGAGCCGTGGCGGGCGTCGGCGTTCCCGGTGATCAAGGACCTGGTGGTGGACCGGTCGGCGTTCGACCGGATCATCCAGGCCGGCGGATACATCACGGCGCCGACCGGGGCCGCGCCGGAGGCGCATGCCACGGCGGTGCCGAAGCCCGACGCCGACTTCGCGTTCGAGCACGCGGAGTGCATCGGGTGCGGGGCGTGTGTCGCCGCCTGCCCGAACGGGGCGGCGATGCTGTTCACCTCCGCCAAGGTGAATCACCTGAACGTCCTGCCGCAGGGGGCGCCCGAGCGGGAGACGCGGGTGCTGGACATGGTGGCGCAGATGGACGAGGAGGGGTTCGGTGGCTGCACGCTGACGGGGGAGTGCGCGACTGCTTGCCCCAAGGGGATTCCGCTGGTCTCCATTACGAGCATGAACAGGGAGTGGTTGCGGGCTACCCGGAAGGCGGGGAAGCGGTAGCGCCGTTGCGGGGTGCGGCGCCGTGGGGGCTGGTCGCGCCCGCGCGGCGGTAGCCGCAAATCAAATGCAGCCCCGCGCCCCTGAAGGGGCGCTCCTGCGAGGGCGCTGACAAGTGAAAGACGTTCGCCGAAAGGTGCGGACGGGCGGGGTCGGTGTGGTGCTCACCGGCCCCGTCTCGCGTTTTAGGGTGGCCGTGGGATCACGGTAGCGTTACCCCGGCGCGTCCCTCAGTGACCGTGCGCCCTTCGACCCCCGGCATTCAGCAGTCCCACATCCACGGGTCCCGCGCACGTCACGCCGAGTCCAGCCTGCCACGGAAGAAAGCAGGTGCAGATTTCCTCAGCTTCCGCTCGGCGCAGGAGACCTCCATGACCGCCATGCCCGCCTCACCCCCCGCTCTCGCCGCCCCGCCCGGGGACTCCGGCTATCTGGTGCAGCTCGCCCGTGACGAGGACGACGTCCGGGCCGCACAGCGGCTGCGCTACCAGGTGTTCGCCGGAGAGATGGGCGCCCGGCTCGACGGGCCGGAGCCGGGTCTGGACGTGGACGCCCTCGACGCGTACTGCGACCACCTCCTCATCCGCGAGGCCCTCACCGGCGAGGTCGTCGGCACCTACCGGCTGCTGCCGCCGGAGCGCGCCACGATCGCCGGCCGCCTGTACTCCGAGGGCGAGTTCGACCTCGGCCCGCTGGCCGGGATCCGCTCCGGCCTGGTCGAGGTCGGCCGCTCCTGCGTGCACCCCGCCCACCGCGACGGCGCCGTGATCGGTCTGATCTGGGCCGGCATAGCCCGGTACATGGTGGACCGCGGCCACGAGTGGCTGGCCGGCTGCTGCTCCGTCCCGCTCGCCGACGGCGGTGCCCTCGCCACCGCCACCTGGGACAAGGTCCAGGCCAAGCACCTCGCGCCGGAGGAGTTCCGGGTACGGCCCCTCAACCCCTGGGTGCCCACCGGACCCGCCCCCGAGGGACGCACCGAGCTGCCCGCCCTGCTGCGCGGCTACCTCCGCCTCGGCGCCTGGGTGTGCGGCGAGCCCGCGCACGACCCGGACTTCGGGGTCGCCGACATGTACGTGCTGCTGTCGATGCGCCGGGTCAACGCGCGCTATCTGCGGCACTTCCTCTCGCTCGTCCCGGCCTGATGAGCGTCTGGCTGCCCAGCGCGCCCTGCACTCCGGGCGCCTGTGTGGAGCGCGCCGGGTCCGTCACGGCCCTGCCCCGGGCCGTGCTGCGGTTCGCCGCGGTCGTGGCCCTGATGCTCGTCGCCATCGCGCTGCTGCCGCTCGGCGGGCGGATCCCCGCCGAGTGGGTGCGGCGGTTCTCCCGGACGCTCGTCCGGGCCGCCGGGGTCCAGGTCCGGATCACCGGCAGTGCGCCGAGCACCGGCGGGGTGCTCCTCGTCGCGAACCACATCTCCTGGATGGACATCCCGCTGCTGGCCGCCGTACGGCCGGCGCGGATGCTCGCCAAGAAGGAGATCCGCGAGTGGCCGGTGGCCGGCGCGCTGGTGGCCGGGGCCGGGGCGCTGTTCATCGACCGGGACCGGCTGCGCGCGCTGCCCGACACCGTCGGCCGGATCGCGGGGGCACTGCGGGAGGGGGCCGCGGTGGTCGCCTTCCCGGAGGGCAGCACCTGGTGCGGCCGGGCCCAGGGACGCTTCAGGCGGGCCGTGTTCCAGGCCGCGCTGGACGCCGGCGCACCCGTCCAGCCGGTGCGGCTGCACTACCGGCTGGAAGCGGGGGCGGCCAGCACCGTGCCCGCCTATGTCGGCGAGGACACGCTGCTGGCCTCCCTCTGGCGAGTGGTGACGACCCGCGGCCTGGTGGCCGAGGTGGACGTGCGGCCGCTGATAGCGGCCGGCAGCCACGCGGACCGTCGTACCCTCGCCCGCGCCGCCCAGCCGGGGACCCACGAACCCGCCTGGACGCACGCGGCTCTGGTGAGCCCCGAGCGGGCTGCTCAGTGGTCGGTCTCCAAGTGGAGCTTGAGCAGGTCCACCCCGTAGTCGCCGCCGTTGGGCGTGCGGATGATGGTGTGGATGTGCTGCTGGGTGGGCGTGCCGTTGGGGCCGCCCATGCCACCGCCGCCCGGCCCGCCGGAGGGCATACCGCCGGTGGGCTGACCGGTCGTCTGACCGGTGGGCTGGCCCGAGGGCTGGCCGCCGCCGGTGCCGGTCTTCGTCCCGTAGGCGAGCGGCGACTGGGCGTCGTACTCGATGAGGACGACCGGGCTGTGCACCCGGTAGTAGAAGGCCGAGGTGTCCTTGGTCCCGCCCAGCCAGTAGAAGTACGTCTGGTCCAGGTGCTTCTCCACCTCGGTCATCTTCACCCCCGCGTGCCCGTCGTCCATGTAGCCGACGTACACCCGGACCAGGTCGAGGAGCTTGTCCTGCTGGGCCGAGGTGAGCTCGGAGCCGGGCAGGCCCTGGTAGGCGAGCTTCAGGTTGTCGGAGCCGGCGCCCGCCTTCATGTCGGTGCCGGACTTGCTCACCTTGGAGTCGATCACCTTGGCGCGCTGGGCCGAGGTGAGCGAGCGCAGCAGCGCCAGACCGGCCTTGGTCTCCGGCTTGAAGAGGGTGATCTTCTCGCCGTTGTAGGTGGCCGACGTCGGCTCGGAGCCCATGAAGGTGGGCGTCATCACGACCTGGTCGCCGAGCACGAAGTAGTTGATCGCCACATGGTGGCCCTCGTACTGGAAGCCCCACGGCTTGGTGGTGGACGGGGTGCCCATGAAGGTGAAGAAGTAGGCGCCCTCGGTCAGGGTGTCCCGGTTGCCGCCGTTGTAGTCGCCCAGGAACTGGTTGAGCTTCATGATGTTGCGGGTCTGGGTGAGACCCTTCGCGGAGAGCGCGGTGCCGAGCAGCGCGAAGCCCAGCTCCCGCTTCTTGTCCGTGATGTCACCCATCCGGACGCCCTTGCGCTCGTAGCCGTCGACGTTGCTCCAGGCCAGCCACTCGTCGTCGTCCACGTCGAACGTGCAGGACGTGCGCTCCTTCGCGCTGAGCCCGTCCAGGAACGTCTGCGCGGCCTTGACGACCTTGTCCGTGGAGACGTCCGTGGAGTGGATCGAGTACAGGTCGTCGACGACCTTGCCGTCCGTGGTGAGGCCCGTGAAGTCCTTGTACTTGACCTCGGTCTGGCCGGGACCCATGCCGCCGGCTCCGCCGGGGCCGCCCGAGGGCATGCCGCCGTTCGGAGCCCCGGAGGAGGGTGAACTCGACGCGTTGGACAAGCCGTTGGAGCAGCCGGTCATGGTCGCCAGCGCGGCGACACCGCCGGCGAGCAGCGCCTTGTTCATGAACCAGCGGCGGCTGCGCTCGGCTTCGGGGGTGCGGGGGTGGTGTCCGTGCATGGGCCCAAGGTCCCGGGGCAACCTGAAGCGTTCCTGAAGACCCCGGAGGACAGGGGAACGCGCCCGCGGACACCGACGTCCGGGGCGTGGGCGGGTGTGCCGCGGGCGGACACCCCGCGACGGGCGGCTCGCGGGGCAGGGACAGACCCCGCGAGGCCGGCCGGCGCAGTCGTTTGCTGGTGCGCGGTCGTTCGCTCCTGCGCGGTAGTTCGTTACTGTGCGGACGTTCGCTACTGCGGAGGGTTGCCCTGCCTCCGCTCCCGCTCGATGTAGTCGTCGGCCTGCTTCTGGGCCATGTCGACCTGGGACTGGTACTTGTTCCCGGTCCGCTGGTCGATCATGTCGCCGCCCTTTTCGACGCCCTTCTTGGCCTGGTCCTCGTGGCCCTTGAGCATCCCCTTGAGCTTGTCCAGCATGGACATGGCAGCCCTCCTCGCTGGTTGCGTTCCACCCCCAGCGTCACCGGCCGGGGCGCCGTCCGCATCTCGGCGGGCGTCCCCGTGCGGGCCCGGCGAGCCTGTGCGAGCTTGGAAGGCGCGGAATGCCGCCGATCGCGGAGCCCTGGGCAGGGGCTCTCGCGCAGCCGCCCCGCAGCGCCGCCCGCACAGCCGTCCGCAGAAAGGCCCGGCCCCATGAGCACTCCCGGTTTCGGATTCGGACGCAGTCCCTTCGAGGAGTTCGACGAGCTGATGTCCCGCTTCTTCGGCGGCGCGGGTGCGGGCGCCCAGCCCCGTCGCCCGCAGCGCGTGGACATCGGCAGCCTGCTGTCCGAGCGGGCCCGGGAACTGGTCGCCGAGGCCCGGGACCTCGCCGCCTTCGAGGGCAGCGAGGAACTGGACGCCCGGCACCTGCTGGCCGCCGCCACCACCCATGACTCCACCCGGCGGCTGCTCACCGAGGCGGGCGCGGACCCCGACCAGCTCCGCGCGCGGCTCACCGCGGGCCACGGCGGCGGCGAGAAGACCGAGCCCACCGCCCTCACCCCGGCCGCCAAGCGCGCCCTGCTCGACGCCTACCAGATCTCCCGCGCCGAGGGCGCCTCCTACATCGGCCCCGAGCACCTGCTGCGCGCGCTCGCCGCGAACCCGGAGTCGGCGGCCGGGCGGGTGCTCGGCGACAGCGGCTGGGAGCCGACCAGGATGCCGGCCGAGGGCGCGGCGGAGCGCAAGAAGCCCAGCACCACGCCGACCGTCGACGAGTACGGCCGTGATCTCACCGAGGACGCCCGGGCCGGGCGCCTGGACCCGGTGATCGGGCGGGACGAGGAGGTCGAACAGACCATCGAGGTGCTCTCCCGGCGCAGCAAGAACAACCCGGTCCTGATCGGTGACCCCGGCGTCGGGAAGACCGCCATCGTGGAGGGCATCGCGCAGCGGATCGTCGCCGGTGACGTGCCCAGGACCCTCGAAGGCAAGCGGCTGGTCTCCCTCGACCTGGCCGGGATGGTGGCCGGCACCAAGTACCGGGGCGAGTTCGAGGAACGCCTGAAGAAGCTCCTCGACGAGGTCCGCGAGCACAGCGACGGACTGGTGCTGTTCCTGGACGAGTTGCACACCGTGGTGGGCGCGGGCGGCGGGGGCGACGGCGCCCTCGACGCCGGCAACATCCTCAAACCCGCCCTCGCCCGCGGCGAGTTGCACCTCATCGGCGCGACCACCATCGACGAGTACCGCAAGCACATCGAGAAGGACGCGGCCCTGGAGCGCCGGTTCGCGCCCATCCTGGTCGGCGAGCCCACCGTCGACGACACCATCGAGATCCTGCGCGGCCTGCGCGACCGCTACGAGGCCCACCACCAGGTCCGCATCACCGACGAGGCGGTGGTGGCCGCGGCCGAGCTGTCCGACCGGTACATCACCTCCCGGTTCCTGCCCGACAAGGCGATCGACCTGATGGACCAGGCGGCCGCGCGGGTGCGGCTGCGCTCGAAGACCCCGCCCACCGACACCCGGGACATCGAGGACCGGATCGCCGCCCTGAACCGCGAGAAGGACCAGGCCGTCGCCGACGAGGAGTACGAGCGGGCCAAGGAGGTCCGCGACCGCATCAAGGAGACCGAGGCCGAGCTGGCGCGGGCCGGCACCGCCGAGGAACACGCGCCCAAGGTCACCGCCGAGGACATCGCCGAGGTCGTCTCCCGCACCACCGGCATCCCGGTCGCCGAGCTCACCGAGGAGGAGCGGGAACGGCTGATGAAGCTGGAGGAGCACCTGCACGAGCGGGTCGTCGGCCAGGACGAGGCGATCACCGCCGTCGCCCGCGCGGTCCGCCGCGCCCGCGCCGGCATGAGCGACCCCAACCGTCCGGTCGGCAGCTTCCTCTTCCTCGGCCCGACCGGCGTCGGCAAGACCGAACTGGCCCGCGCCCTGGCCGCCGCCCTCTTCGGGGACGAGACCCGGATGATCCGTCTCGACATGAGCGAGTTCCAGGAGCGCCACACGGTCTCCCGGCTGGTCGGCGCCCCGCCCGGATACGTCGGCCACGAGGAGGCCGGCCAGCTCACCGAGGCGGTGCGCAGGCAGCCGTACGCCGTGCTGCTCCTCGACGAGGTGGAGAAGGCGCACCCGGACGTCTTCAACACCCTGCTCCAGCTGCTGGACGACGGCCGCCTCACCGACGCCCAGGGCCGTACCGTCGACTTCAAGAACACCGTCGTCATCATGACGTCGAACATCGGTGCCGACCGCATCCTGGCCGCCGGCACCGAGGACTACACCAAGGTCCGCGAGGCGGTCATGCCGGCCCTCCAGCAGCACTTCCGGCCGGAGTTCCTCAACCGCATCGACGAGATCATCGTCTTCCGCGGCCTGGACCGCACCCAACTGCGTGAGATCGTCGACCTGTTGCTGGAGCACACCCGGCGCCGCCTGCACGCCCAGGACGTCAGCCTCGAAGTCACCGACACGGCCGCGGAGCTGCTCGCCAACCTCGGCCACGAGCCCGACTTCGGCGCCCGCCCCCTGCGCCGCACCATCCAGCGCGAGGTCGACGACCGCCTCGCCGACCTGCTCCTCTCCGGCCAGCTGGTGGCAGGCGAGCGGGCGGTGGTGGACGCGGCGAACGGCGAGATCGTGATCAGGTCCGACAAGCCGGCCACGGTCTGACCGGTCTGACCGGTCCGACCGGTCTGATCAGGAGGTCACGATCCCGGCCAGCCGCCGGTACGAGTCCAGCAGGGCCGTGCGGTCGTACGTGCTCGTGGTGACCAGCACCTCGTCGGCGGCGGTCTCCTTCAGGACCGTCTCCAGTTCGTGGGCCACCTGGTCCTCGGTGCCGGCGAGGTGTCCGGTGAGCCCGGACTCGTAGAAGCCGCGTTCCTTCGCGGTCATCGTCCGGGCCTCGACGGCCTCGGCCGGGGGCAGCGGCGGGAACGTGCCGTGGGTGCGGGAGTACGCCATCGACCAGGCCTCCGGGACGAGCAGCCGGCGCGCCGCCTCCGGGGTGTCGGCGACGGCGATCGTCCCGGAGATCACGACGTACGGTTCGGCGGCCCAGGGGGAGGGGCGGAACCGGTCGCGGTAGTGGTCGATGCCGCGCCGCATCTTCTCGCGGTTGCGCAGGTCGCCGATGACCATCGGCAGCCCGGCGCGGGCCGCGATGTCCGCGCCCTCACCCATCGCCAGCACGAACGGCGGCACACCCAGCCCCTCCGCCGGGCGGGCCCGCACCCCCGTCGGCGAGGTGCCCTCGAACCAGCCCAGCAGCTCGCCGAGCTGCGCCGCGAAGTCCTCGGCGTCGTCCTTGTCCCGTCCCAGGGCCCTGCGCACGCCGTCGGTGAAGCCCACCGACCGGCCGAGCCCCATGTCGATCCGCCCCGGATACAGGGACTCCAGCACCCCGAACTGCTCGGCCACGACCAGCGGCCGGTGGTTGGGCAGCATGACCCCGCCCGTCCCGACCCGGATGCTCCGGGTGGCGGCGGCCACGGCGGCGGCCAGCACGGTCGGCGCGGAACCGGCGACGCCGGGCACCCCGTGGTGCTCCGACAACCAGAAGCGGTGGTACCCGAGCGCCTCCACCTCCCGCGCCAGCGCCACGGTGTCCCGCAGCGCCTCGCCCGGCGCATGCCCCTCCCGGGTGCGCGAGCGGTCGAGGACGGAGAACCGGGTCCGGGCGATGGTTGCGTTCACAAGGGGTTCAACAGCCGGGCGGCCCCAGGATTCCCGCCGTCACACGCGGCCGCCGCCTGTTCCGGGGCTGCCGCTCTAGGGTTGCCGCGTGACAGAGAGCAGCAAGCGTCCGATCGCCGTGTTCGACATCGACAACACGCTCGCGGACACCGCGCACCGGCAGCGGTTCCTGGAGCGCAAGCCGAGGGACTGGGACGCGTTCTTCGCGGCGGCGCCGCACGATCCGCCGATCGCCGAGGGGATCGCGCTGGCCGTGGCGACCGCCGAGGAGTGCGAGATCGTCTATCTCACCGGGCGGCCCGAGCGCTGCCGGCGCGACACGCTGGACTGGCTCGCCGCCCACGGGCTGCCCGAGGGACGGGTGCACATGCGGCGCAACGCCGACCGCAGGCCCGCCCGGCACACCAAGCTGGAGATCCTGCGGCGGCTCGCGGAAGGACGTCAGGTCCGCTTCCTGGCCGACGACGACGAGCTGGTGTGCGACGCCGCCGAACGGGCCGGGTTCACCGTCGTGCGGGCCCGCTGGGCCGAGCGCTCGGCGGCCCTGGAGCAGGCCCAGGAGGGGGAGGGACGGACCTGACGGCAGGACCGTCGGCCCTCGTCTCAGCCTTCGTCGTCGATGCGGAAGCCCACCTTCAGGCCGACCTGGTAGTGCTCGATCTGCCCGTTCTCGATCTGGCCCCTGACCTGCGTCACCTCGAACCAGTCCAGGTTGCGCAGGGTCTGGTTGGCGCGTGCGACACCGTTGCGGATGGCCTGGTCGATGCCCTCGTGCGAGGTGCCGACGATCTCGGTGACGCGGTAGGTGTGATTCGCCATCGGGGGAGCTCCTCTCGTCGTCACTCCACCGTGCCGTATCCGGAAGCGGAGCGCGAGGCGTCGGTTCCGAAATGCCGACAGCCCTTGACCCTCCGTATTGGTCCATACCAAAATCCCCTACACCCGCACGAGCCCCTGGTGCTCGTTCCCCCACGTCGGGCCTCTTCGGCTGTCCGCCAGACAGAACAGGACCCCCTCGTGAGACATCGCCGCCCGCTCGCCCTCGTCTGTGTGTCCGCCGCCCTGCTGAGCGCCTGTGGAGTCCTGCCGGGCCAAGGCGGCGACCGGCACACGGTGACGGTGTGGCTGATGCGCAACAGCGCCTCCGCGGACTTCCTGCGCCGCTTCACCGCGGACTTCGAGCGCACCCACAAGGACATCCGCCTGGACATCCGCATCCAGGAGTGGACCGGCATCGTGGACAAGGTGCAGACGGCCCTGAAGAGCGACTCCGCCGACGCGCCCGACGTCATCGAGGTCGGCAACACCCAGGTCCCGCAGTACGTCGAGGGCGGCCGCCTCACCGACCTCACCCTGGAGTCGATGCGCGACTGGGGCAAGGAGCACTGGCTGCCCGGCCTCGCCGAGCCCGGCCGGGACGACTCCCGCCAGTACGGCATCCCCTGGTACGCCGCCAACCGGGTCGTCATCTACCGCAAGGACCTGTTCAGGAAGGCCGGGATCACCTCCCCGCCGAAGACCCGCGAGGAGTGGCTGGCCGACACCGGCAAGCTCAACTCCGGCGGGAACCAAGGGATCTACCTCGCCGGACAGGACTGGTACACCCTCTCCGGGTTCGTCTGGGACGAGGGCGGCGACCTCGCCGAGGAGACGGACGCCGGCTGGAAGGGCACCCTCGACAGCCCGGCCGCGCTGCGCGGGATGGACTTCTACCGGCAACTCCAGGCCCTCGGCAAGGGGCCCGTCGACGCCGACGAGGAACACCCGCCCCAGGCACAGGTGTTCGCGGGCGGACAGGTCGCGCAGATCATCGCCGTGCCCGGCCTGGCCCAGTCCATCGTGCAGGAGAACCCCGAACTCAAGGACGAGATCGGCTACTTCCCGGTGCCGGGTCTCACCGCGGCCCACCCCGGCGCCGTCTTCACCGGCGGCTCCGACCTCGTCGTACCGCAGAACACCGACCGGCCCTACGACGCGACCGCCGTCGTCGGCGCGCTGGCCGGCGCCAAGTGGGACACCGAGCTGGCCCGCACCATGAACTACGTGCCCAACAAGACCACGCTGGCGGGCGCCGTGGCCGGGGAGGAGGGGGTCGCCGCGATGGCGGCGGGTGCCGCGCGAGGGCGGGCGACGCCCCACTCCCCGGACTGGCCGGCCGTCGAGGCCGACAACCCGATCAAGGGCTACATGACCAAGGTGCTCGGCGGAGCGGACCCCGCGACCGAGGCCCGCCGCGCCTCCCGACGGATCACCGAACTCCTCGCACCGGACTTCGGGTGAGCGCCCCTATAGGGGCGCGGACGACACACGACAGGTCCGCCGAACGCTCAGCGCGCGAAGCTCAGGGACAGCGCGAAGCGTCCTTCCGAGTCGGTCCACCAGTCGGTCAACTCAAGCCCGGCGCGGGCCAGTTCCGCGGTCACGCCGTCCCGCCGGAACTTCGCCGAAACCTCCGTGCGCAGCTCCTCGCCCGCCGTGAAGTCCACGGCCAGATCGAGCGCGGGCACCTTCACGGTCTGCGCCACGCGGGAGCGCAGCCGCATCTCGATCCACTCGTTCTCCGCGTCCCACAGGGCGACGTGGTCGAAGGCCTCCGGGTCGAAGTCGGCGTCCAGTTCGCGGTCGACGACGGCGAGGACGTTCTTGTTGAACTCGGCCGTCACCCCGGCCGCGTCGTCGTACGCCCGGACCAGTACCCCCTCGTCCTTGACCAGGTCGGTGCCGAGCAGCAGCGCGTCACCGGGCGCGAGCAGCCGCCGCACCGAGGCCAGGAACCCGGCCCGCTCGGCGGGCAGCAGGTTGCCGATCGTGCCGCCGAGGAACGCCACCAGCCGCGGCTCCGGCGTCTCGGGCAGCTCCAGCTGGCCGGTGAAGTCGGCGATCAGGGCGTGCACGGTCAGCCCCGGCCGCTCCGCGACGAGCGCCTGGCCGGCCTGTGTGAGCGCGCTCTCGCTGACGTCGACCGGGACGTACACCTCGAGACCGGTGAGCGCGTCGATGAGCAGGCGGGTCTTCTCGGAGGAGCCCGAGCCCAGCTCCACCAGGGTGCGGGCGCCGCAGGCGGCGGCGATCTCGCCGGACCGGGTGCGCAGGATCTCCCGCTCGGCCCGGGTCGGGTAGTACTCGGGCAGCTCGGTGATCTGCTCGAACAGCTCGCTGCCCCGGGCGTCGTAGAACCACTTCGGCGGCAGCGTCTTGGGGGTGGCGGTGAGGCCGGTCAGGACGTCGGCGCGCAGCGCGGCGTCCGTCGCGTCCTCGGGAAGGGTGCGGGTGACACGGAAGGGACTCACGTACAGGGCTCCTTAGGGGGTACCGACGCCAGGTCCTCGACCGGGTTCTCGACGGGCGTGAGTACGACGCCCGCGCGGCTAACGGTGAGCAGCGTGCGGTCGGGGACCTCGCGCCAGCGCGGGTCGTCGTCGTACGGCTCGGAGGCGACGACGGTGCGCAGGCCGGGTTCCGCGAGGTAGTGGAGGCTGTCGCCCCAGGCGGTGGCGGTGATGGTCTCGCCGTCGGTGAGGAGGAGGTTGAGCCGGGCCGCGGGGGCCGCCTCGGCCACCTGCCGAACCGTTTCGGCAAGGGCCGGGCCCGGCTCCGTACCGGACCGCAGCCGGTGCAGGGCCAGCGCCCAGACGAACGCCGAGTCGGTGCGGGCCTCCATCGACAGCAGGTCGGCCGGGGGCAGCAGCGGGACCAGGGGTGCCATGGACCCCGGCCAGCCCGGGATCGCCCCGTTGTGGCTGAACAGCCAGCGGCCCGCGGCGAACGGCGCCGCCGCGGCCTCCCCGTCCGCGCCCGCCAGGGTCGCGTCCCGTACGGCGGCCAGCAGCGCGCCGGTGCGCACGACCCGGGCCAGGTCGGCGAAGGACGGGTCGGCCCAGATCGGCCCGGCCCGCCGGTAGCGGGCCGGCTGCGGATCGTCCGGGGCGTACCAGCCCACCCCGAACCCGTCCGCGTTGACCGTCCCGTACCGCTGCCGCCGGGGTGCCCACGACTGCCGGTAGAGGGAGTGCTCGGGCTCCACGAGGAGCCGGCCGAGCGGCTCCTCGGGTCCCAGAAAGGCCAGGTGACGGCACATCAGGCGGTCTCCGCCGAGCGCGCGGTGCGGAAGCCGGAGAAGATCTGCCGCCGGATCGGGTAGTCCCAGTTGCGGAACGTCCCCCGGCAGGCCACCTGGTCCACGGCGAACGAACCGCCGCGCAGCACCTTGTACTCGGGGCCGAAGAACACCTCCGAGTACTCCTTGTACGGGAAGGCGGCGAAGCCCGGGTACGGCTCGAGGTCGCTGGACGTCCACTCCCACACGTCACCGATCAACTGCCGTACGCCCAGCGGGGACTCGCCCTCCGGGTAGCTGCCCGCCGGGGCCGGGCGCAGGTGCCGCTGGCCCAGGTTGGCGTGGGCGGGGGCCGGGTCGGCGTCGCCCCACGGGTAGCGCCGGGACCGGTTCTCACCGGGGTGGTGCCGGGCGGCCTTCTCCCATTCGGCCTCGGTCGGCAGCCGGCGCCCGGCCCAGCGGGCGTAGGCGTCCGCCTCGTACCAGCACACGTGCAGCACCGGCTCCTCGGGCGGGACCACCTCCGTGATCCCGAACCGGCGCCGCAGCCACTGGCCGCCGTCCCGGTGCCAGAACTGCGGGGCGACGATGGAGTGCTGCCGGATGTGCGCCCAGCCCTCCGGCGTCCACCAGCGCTCCTGTTCGTAGCCGCCGTCCTCGATGAACGCCAGGTACCGGCCGTTGGTCACCGGGGTGGTGTCGATCCAGTAGGGCGCCACCTCCCGCCGGTGTGCGGGCCGTTCGTTGTCCAGCGCCCAGGGCTCGGTGGAGGTGCCCATGGTGAACGGGCCGCCGGGGACCAGGACTTCGGACGGGCCGGTGAACGGCGGCGCCGGGTCCGGGTCCGGGGCGGTCAGGGCCTGCGGGCCCCTGCGGAGCTGATGGGTGATCAGCATCGTCTCGTCGTGCTGCTGTTCGTGCTGCGCGATCATCCCGAACGCGAACCCCGCCTCGGTCAGCCGGGTGCCGCTGAACGCCGCGCTGTCCAGCAGGTCCAGCGCCCGGCCGCGCACCTCCGCCGCGTACTGCCGGGCCTCGGCGGGCGGCAGCAGCGGCAGCGAGGGCCGCTCGGAGCGCGGATGCTCGAAGGCGTCGTAGAGACTGTCGATCTCGGGGCGCATCGCCTCCCGGCCGCCGACGTTGCGCAGCAGCCAGAGCTCCTCCTGGTTGCCGATGTGCGCCAGGTCCCAGACCAGCGGGGACATCAGCGGGGAGTGCTGGGCGGTGAGGTCGGGCCCTTCCACGCAGCTGGTCAGCAGCGTGGTGCGGTCCCGGGCGGTGGTCAGGGACTTCAGCGCCCGGTCCCGCAGGGTCTCGATATCGATGTCGACGTCGGTCTCGGTCATGCGCTGATGTCCTTCCCAGGGGCGCGAACGGCCGTGCCGCGCAGTCGGTCCAGCAGGTCGTCGGCCGGGCAGCGGCCCCGCAGCACGTACCGGTCCCGGTACGTCGCCACAGCGTCCATGACTTCGGGGGCCGCGCCGATCCTCGGCAGAGCCTCCAGCGCCGCCGTGAAGCAGGCGACGGCGGCCTCGTGCAGCTCCGGGTCGCGGAGCCCGGTGCGGGCCGCGTCGAGCCAGAGCGGGTTGTGCGGGGCGGGCTGCGGGCCCGCGCGCTCGGCCAGCGGTTTCACCGTCCGGTACGCGGTCTCGGCGGCCTCCGGGTCGTCGAACAGTGCCGTTGTCACCGCCAGCGGCACGATCCAGCCGTCGTCGCCGGGCTGTGCGTCGATCATCCGCAGCTCCAGATGGCCGCGCGGCCTGACCGGCGGGAACAGCGTGGTGAGGTGGTACGCCAGATCCGCGCCGGTGGGCGGGGTGGGCGTCCCCGACCGGGTCCAGGTCCGGAAGGTCAGGCCCTCGGGGACCTCCCAGGGGCCGCCGTCCCGCCGTACGCACATCACCGGCGCGTCGAGGACGTGCCGGGCCCAGGCGGTGCGCGGGTCGCCGTCCAGCGCGGGCGCGCCCGCGCGGCCCGCGCCGATCTCCATCCAGAGCAGCTGCCGGGTGGAGACCCAGCCGGTGGGCCGGTGCCCGACCAGCGGGGAGTTCGCGAACGCGGCCACCAGCACCGGGCCCAGCTGATGGGCCAGCCACCAGCGCCGGGTGTAGCCGAGCGGGCCGGGCTCCTCGTGGCCGGCGTCCAGGCAGACCTGTACGGAGGCCGAGGAGCACATCATGTGGCGGCCGGCCGTGCCGGTACGGTCCAGGCAGCTCTCCATCGCGTCGTAGCGCGGTTCGCGCAGGAAGCGGCGGGGTGCGTGCCAGGGATCGTGACCGACGCCCACGAGTCCGAGGTCCTGTTCGGCGAGGACCTTGCGGACGGCGTCCAGGTCGGCGGAGACGGTGCCGATGCACTCCATCAGGGAGGCGGCGGGCGGCGAGCTGAGCTCCAGCTGGCCGCCGGGTTCGACGGTGAGCGCCGAGCCCAGGGGCACCGTTCGCAGTGCGGCGTAGGCCGCTTCGAGCCGTTCGGGTGTTACGGGGAGCTGCGGTCTGCGCAGCTCGTGGACCAGCCATTCCACTTCGACCCCGAGGGTGCAGGGTGGGCCGGTCTTGAAGCAGATGCCCTTGACCAGGGCTTCTACCTCCGCCTCGGTGACAGCGGTGCGGTCGTCCGAGAAGTCGGTCTTCACAGACCCCTCGGTACAGTCGCCGCCGTCGGATATCGAGTCGGACATGTCGGGATCCTCCTGAGATTCCACCATGCCACCGCCCCGGCCGCGGATGCGTCCGGGGCGGCATCGTCCGTTCCACCCAAGACCGTCGCGTCCATTCGCACAAGGGCACCTATGGGGACGTTCGAGATCGGTAACCTCTGCTTCCTTGCGAGTTTCCGACTGTTTCGGGCCATGGAAACTCCGTTGCACGGCATCACCAGCATCGCCCAGGATGCCTGCATGAGCACGACGGGGGAGGCCGCGCGGGCCGCGGTCATGGCGTCCACGGGGGTGGCGCCATGAGCGCGCGCCTGCGCGGTGTCGCCCAGCAGACCGAACAGATCGTGGCGACGGGGAGCTACCGTGCGCCCGACGGCCGGGAGGTCGTCCTGGCGGCCGACATCGCCGCCGCACGAGCGGGGACGCGGCTGTACGGGCCGGAGCCGGTGCCGGTCCCGCCCGCCCCGGACCTGGACACCGTCTTCGAGGTCACCGGGGAGAGCAGCCTGGAGGCCGCCCGCCGCCTCGCCGACGCCCCGATGGCCGTCCTGAACTTCGCCTCGGCCCGCAACCCGGGCGGCGGCTACCTGAACGGCGCCCAGGCACAGGAGGAGGCCCTGTGCCGCGCCTCCGCGCTGTACACGTGTGTGCGTGAGGCCGCCGCGTACTACGACCACCACCGCGCCCACCGCGACACGTTCTACACGGACCGTGTGATCCACTCCCCGGCCGTCCCGGTCTTCCGCGACGACCGCGGCAGCCTCCTCGCCGAGCCCTACCTCGCCGGGTTCCTCACGGCCGCCGCGCCCAACGCCGGCGTGATCCGCCGTACGGCTCCGGAGCGGGCCGGCGAACTGCCCGGCGCCCTCGCCGTACGGGCCGAACGGGTGCTGGAGGTCGCCGCCGCGCACGGCTACCGGCGGCTGGTCCTCGGCGCCTGGGGCTGCGGGGTGTTCCAGAACGACCCCGCACAGGTCGCGGGCGCCTTCCGGGGGCTCCTCGGCCCCGGCGGACGATTCGAGCGGACCTTCGAACACGTGGTGTTCGGGATCCTGGACCGCACGCCGGGATCCGTGGTCCGGGCCGCCTTCGCGGAGACGTTCAGAACCGCCGAGGAGTGCGCCCCGTAGGGGCGCGGGGAACTGCGCGACCAGCCACGACGGAGCCGCGGACGGCAGACGGCATATCGCCGGCAATTCCAGCGGAGCGCCCCGCTCAGTTCCAGCCGTACCGCTCGTGCAGCCGGTTGCGGACGAGGTTGAAGCGGCCCCGGTCGAGGGCGCAGGCCTCGCGGCGCATGCCGTCCTCGTGCAGCCGCAGCACGCGGTCCACGTCCACCCAGGAGTCGCGCCCGGAGCGGTCCCACGGCCCGCTGCCGATCGCCACCCACTCGCGGTCGTTGTCGTGCCGCTTGCTGGACAGCTGGACGGCGAGCAGGGTGCCGGCCGGCTCCCGGGCGACGACCAGCACCGGCCGGTCCTTGCCGCGCCCGTCGTTCTCCTCGAAGGGCACCCAGGTCCACACGATCTCACCGGGGTCCGGGTCGCCGTCGTGGGCGGGGGAGTACTCGGTGCGCACCTTGCCGACCTCGTGCGGGTCGGCCTCGGTGGTCGCGGTGGGGCCGAACCGGCCGGGGATGTTCTCGTCGTCGATATACGCAGTCACGAGGGCACCCTAAGGGGCCTCAGCCTGCGAGGACAGGCGGGGTGGCGGTGCGGTGCAGCTCGGCCTCGATCAACGCGGCCGTCACGTCGGGGCGTTCGAGGTGCGGAAGGTGGCCGGCCTCGGGGACCGGCGCGAACCGGCCCTGCGGGAACGCCTTCGCGTAGGCGGCTCCGTACGCGGGCGTGACGATACGGTCGCTCTCTCCCCAGATCAGCAGCGCGGGCTGCCGCACCCGCCCCAGCCGGGGCAGCAGCTTCGGGTCGGTCATCCGGCCGCCGTCGGTGAGCGCCCGCATGGTCGCCATGTTGGCCTGGCGGCGGGCGAGTTCGGCGGCGGGCAGGGTGGCCGGGTCGACGTAGAAGCGGTCCGGGTCGTGCCAGGAGTGCTCGGCCTGGGCGCGCGGATCCAGCGCGAAGAAGTCCGTGACCGGCTCGCCCTCGATGTCCGCGCCGACCGCGTTGACCAGGACCAGCCCGGTGATCAGCCCCGCCGTGTCGCGTACGGCCATCTCGGCGGCGAGTTGGCCGCCCAGCGAGGAGCCGATGACCAGGACGTCGCTCGACTCGGCGTCCTGGAGCAGGTGGAGGTAGGCGACGGCGAGGTCGTCGACGCTCGTCAGCCAGCCGGGGCGGGGTGTGCCGTCCCAGCCGGGGTGGACGGGGGTGAGGGTGCGGGCCGACCCGGCGAGGCGGGCGGCGAGGCCGGCGACCGTGGCCGGGCCGCCGCCTCCGTGGAGTACGAGCACCGGGCGGCCGGAACCGGCCTCGGTCAGCGCGATGGAGAGGTCCGGATACACCTGGGCGATGCGGTTCGTCGTCATGCCGACAATCTAACTAAGGATGTTTATATAAACAAGCTTAGTCATCGGTTACAGTGGAGCCATGCACGATGACCTGCAGGTTCTCGGAAGAGCGGTGAAACAGGCCCAGTACCGGCAGCACCGGGCGCTGGACAGCGCGCTTGCCGCCGTCGGCACCACCCTCGCGCAGTGGGACGCGCTGCGCGCCGTCGACCGGTCGCCGGGCGCCTCGGCGCGGGAGCTGGCCGCGGCCACCTTCCAGAGCGAGCAGGCCTTCGGCACGCTGGTCGGCCGGCTGGCCGCGCAGGGCCTGGTGGAACGGCGGCCGGGCCGCGGCCGGCGCATCGAGCACCATCTGACCCCCGACGGGGAGCGGACGCTGGCGGCGGGACACGGGGTGGCCGGCGAGGTGCTCGCCGACTGCTTCGCCGGGCTGACGGCGGCGGAGCGGGCGACGCTGCTGGAGCTGCTGCGGCGGCTCAACGCGCAGGAGTGAACCGAACGGGCGCCCCCGGCCGGACCGGAGGCACCTTCGCTCTGTTCTCCGTCACCCGCCGTCCTGCTCCACCGGCACCTTCTCCGTCTTCGGGGCCGCGGTCCCGTCGAGGGCCGGTGAAGTCCCGCCCGGTGCCTGCCCGTTCTGGTTCATCGAGGCAAGGAGCTGGCGGGCCAGACCCAGCCCCGTGCCGCCCATCGTCAGCGCCTTCGCGAACAGCTCGGCCATGCCGTCGGCGCCGTTGAGCAGCACCATGTTGTCGACGTTGCCGAAGGCGGACGCGCCGGCCTGGACGATCTCCGGCCAGTTCTCGGCGAGTTGCTGGGCGACGACCGCCTCCTGGTTCTCGGCGAGCGCGGCCGCACGGGCCTGGATGGCCGCGGCCTCGGCGAGTCCCTTGGCCCTGGCCGCCT
Source organism: Streptomyces sp. NPDC047061 (assembly GCF_040643955.1). Taxonomy (NCBI): domain Bacteria; kingdom Bacillati; phylum Actinomycetota; class Actinomycetes; order Kitasatosporales; family Streptomycetaceae; genus Streptomyces; species Streptomyces sp. NPDC047061. Next base: position 5,577 of record NZ_JBEYVI010000020.1, on the reverse strand, counting down.
CGGCCGCCGCCAGCCCCCTGGCCTGGGCGGCCGCCGCCTCGGCCTCGCCGGTGGCCCGGGTCGCGGCCGCGTTCGCCTCACCCCGGGCCCTGGTCGCCTCGGCCTCGGCACCCGCGGCCGTCTTGACCCGGGTCGCCTCGGCCACCGCCGCCAGCTCCGTCTCCCTCGCCTGGGCCTCGGCCGCCGAGATGCGTGCGTCACGCTCGCCCTCGGCCAGCGTGCGCTTCTCGTAGGCCATGGCGTCGGCCGGCTTGCGGACGTCCGCCTGGAGCTGCTGTTCGCGCCGGTACGCCTCCAGTTCGGCGACCCGCGTCTCCTGGACGACGACCTCCTGCCGGGCGGCCGCGTCGGCGAGCGGACCGGCCTGGCGTGCCTCGGCCCCCGCCTTGTCGCGCTCGGCCTGGTAACCGGCCTGCAGGATCTCGCTGTCCCGGGTGGCCTCCGCCATCCGGGCGAGCGACTGCTGTTCCGCCTCGGTGGCGAGACGGTTGGCCTCCGCCTGGGCGATCCGCGCGTCCCGCTGGACGGCGGCCGCGTGCGGCATGGCCAGGTTCTTGATGTACCCGGTCGGGTCGTCGATCTCATGGATCTGCAGGGAGTCCACGATGAGCCCCAGCTTCTCCATCTCCGTGCCGCAGGCGGCCCGGGTCTGCCCGGTGAGCTTGTCGCGGTCGCGGATCATGTCCTCGACCGTCAACCCGCCCACAATGGATCGCAGATGACCGGCGAACACGTTGTGCACCCGCTCGGACACCAGCTTCTGCTGGTCCAGGAAACGGCGGCCCGCGTTGGCGATCGACACGAAGTCGTCGCCGACCTTGAAGATGACCACACCCCGCACCTTCAGCGGAATGCCCTGGAAGGTCACGCAGTCCACCGACAGCTCGGTCTCCTTGAGGTCGAGGGAGAGCTTGCGCACCGCCTGCACGCCCGGCATCACCAGCGTGCCGCGCCCCGTGACGATCCGGAAGCCCATGCCCTCTTCGAGCCCCTCGGTCCGATGATTCGAACCGGAGATGATGAGCGCCTCGTTCGGCTCGGCGACCCGCCACATCATCTTGAACACACCGATCAGCGCGAGTACGGCGGCAACCGCCGCCCCCGCAACGACGCCGACAATCATCGGCATTCGCCCCCTTTGAATGGTGCCCTTTCGGCACCGAACGAGGGGAGTGTGCGCTCGCGGGGGCCCCGATTGAAGACATCGGCGGACCCTTGTTGCCATCTTGGCGCACAAGCCCCTCACCTGGGGCTGAGGGGACTCAACTCTCGTACGCGGGCGTGACGTAGACCGTCCGCGGCGCCAGGTACTCGACCACCATGACCACCGTTCCCCGCTCGAAGCGGCCCGTGCCGTCGGCGGCGTACGCGAGGAAGTGCTCGGCGCCCCCGCGCACCCGGACGATCACCTCGCCGACGAGCCCGGGCCCGATCGTTCCGGTGACCCGACCCATCAGCCCCACCATCGACGCATCGTCCATGGCCAGAGGGTACGGGGAGGCGAAGGCGGCAGAGAAGCAGCGGGCCGTCACGCAGCGGGGGAGTCCGCGGCCACGGCGTGCGGCGGCCAGAGCTCGTGCCAGCGCAGTTCGGACTCCAGCTGGGCGGCGACGGAGACCAGCAGCGGCTCGCTGTCCGCCGGTCCGAGCAACTGGGCACCCACGGGCAGCCCGTCCCCGGTGAACCCGGCGGGCACGTTCACCCCCGGCCACCCCAGCACGTTCCACGGCCACGCGTAGGGGCAGGCGGCGATCATCGCCCGGTCGGTGGCGAACTGACCGAGCCCGAGCAGAGCTCCGACGCGGGGCGGGGGAGCGGCGGTGGTCGGCGCGAGGATCAGGTCGTACGACGTGAGGAAGGAGCCGATCCGGCCCCGCAGGGTGGCCTCCGCGCGCCGGGCGGCCCGCAGCGGGGCCCCGTCCAGCAGGCGGCCCAGGCGGGCCGCCTCCAGGGTGCGCCGGTCGAGGAGGTCCGGATGCGGTGCCTCGCGGACGCGTTCGGCTATCCCGACCGTGGCGCGTGGGACGAAGGTGAGCCCGATCTGCCCGTAGGGCGGGTCGGCCTCCTCGACGGTGTGCCCCGACGCGGCCAGGTGCTGGGCGAGTTCGAGGACGCGGGTGCGTACCTCCGGCTGCAGCCGGGCCGGCAGTGCGGTGAACGGCGGCTTGAGGGAGAGCGCGATGCGCAGCCGCCCGGGGTCGCGGCCGACCGCATCCGTGAGTGTCAACTGGCCCGGCCGATGCGGGTCCTGCGGATGGTTCCCGCTCGCCGCGTCCAGCAGCAGGGCCGCGTCGGCGACCGTGCGGGCCAGCGTGCCGTTCACCGTGATGCCCTGGAACGCCTCGCCGCGCGGCCAGGTGGAGATGCGGCCGCGCTGCGGTTTGATGCCGACGAGGTGGGTCCAGGCGGCCGGGATCCGTACCGAGCCGGCGCCGTCCGAGCCGAGCGCGGCCGGCACCAGGCCCGCCGCGACGGCGGCCGCCGACCCGCCCGAGGACCCGCCCGGAGTGTGCCGGGGCTGCCACGGGTTGCGGGTGGCGCCGAAGGCCGGACCCTCGGTGAACGGCCACTGCCCCAGCTCGCAGGTGTTGGTCTTGCCGATGATCACGGCCCCGGCCGCGCGCAGCCGCCGTACCGCCTCCGAGTCCTCCTGCGCTGCCGGGAACTCGCCCCGGCAGCCGAAGGCGGTCGGCTCGCCGGCCACGTCCGTGTCGTCCTTCACCGCGACCGGCACCCCGAGCAGCGGCCGGCGCACTCCGTCGGCCAACTCCCGGTCGGCGGCGTCCGCTTCGGCGAGGGCCGCCGTACGGCGCACGATCCGGAAGGCGTTGAGGGAGTCCTGGGTGGCCTCGATGCGCGCGAGACACTCCTCTGTGAGTTGACGGGACGTCAACGTGCCAGCGGCCAGGGCGCGTACGGACTCGGCGAGGCCTGCGGAACGGTCGTACGGCATACGGGGACCCACCTCCGGGGCACAGCGTTTACCGGAGAGTAACGTCGATCCGGGCCTTGGCGGACAGGTTTCGCACAGCCGGCGTCCAGCTGTGCCCCAGTCCTGCAGAAAGCATTGACGTGAACCTGTCGCGACTCTTAGTTTCTGCGCGACTTGTCGAACCCAGTTCGAAATACCGGACGCGCCGCTGCGTCCGCGTCTGCACGAGCACCCGGAGAGCCGCCGTGACCACACGTCCCCCCACCCCCTCCCGCCGAACCCTGCTGCGCGCGCTGGCCGCCCTGCCCGCGACGGCCCTGGCCCTGGGCGAACTGCCCGGCCTGCTCGGCGCGGCCGAGGCCGCCGCCCCCGCGAGCGGCTACGCCACCCGCTACACCATCGTGCCGTTCCTCAACAGCGACGACGGGACGGTGAACGTCTACCAGTCCGACGACGCCACGGACTTCCGCCTCCTCCAGTCCTCGGCCTACACCCCGCCCAGCAACCGCATCCGCGACGCGAGCATCTTCAAGCACACGGACGGCTACTACTACATCACCTACACCACCCACACCTGGGAGGACGAGAGCACCACGATCGGCTTCGCCCGCAGCGCAGACCGGGTCAACTGGACGTTTCTGTACGACTACACGATCCCCATCACCGACCTGTCCCGGGCCTGGGCGCCCGAGTGGTTCGTTGACAGCGACGGCAGCGTCAACGTCATCGTGTCCTGCTCGACGACGGACGACGAGTGGATCTTCACCCCGTACGTCCTGACCGCGACCAACTCGGCCCTGACGGCGTGGACTTCACCGACCGCTCTCTCCGGCATCGGCTCCAACCACATCGACACGTACATCGTGAAGGTCGGCTCGACGTACCACGCGTTCACGAAGAACGAGACGGCGAAGTACATCGAGTACGGCACGGCCACCAGCCTCAAGGGCCCCTACACGATCTCCAGGACCGGCGACTGGGCCGGCTGGGGGAGCTACCGCGAGGGCCCCTCGGTGATCCAGCTCGACAACGGCGGCTGGCGGATCTTCTTCGACGGCTACGGCGACGGCAACTACTACTACAGCGACAGCTACGACACGTTCGCGACCTGGAGCACCCCCACCGCCCTGGCCACGCTCTCCGGCACGGCCCGGCACTTCACGGTGATCAAGGAGACGGTGTCCGGCGGCGCCTCGGTGACGAAGAACGCGACCCGCTCCTTCCAGTCGGTCAACTACACGACGAGGTACTGGGAGGAGGTGTCCTCCCTCCTCAACCTCCCGGTGGTGACCAGCTCCAGCGCCACCGCCGACAAGCAGGCGGCCACCTTCACGGTGGTGGCGGGGCTCGCCGACTCCAACGGCTACTCCTTCCGTGACGCCGCCGGCAACTACCTGCGCCACTACGACTTCCGGGGCCGCTTCGACGCCAACGACGGCACGACGACGTTCGCCCAGGACGCCACGTTCATCGCCCGCACGGGCACGACCACCGGCTCGGTCCGCTTCGAGTCGTACAACTATCCCGGTTACTACCTGCGCCACTACAACTACCAACTCCGCGTGGACATCTCGAACGGCACCGACCTGTTCCGGCAGGACAGCTCGTTCGTGCCGGTGACGGCCTGGGCCTGATCTGCAGTGCGGTGGCGGGCCGGACACCCGAGTCGTTCGGGACCGGTGCCGGGTCCGCCCCGGCCGCCGGGGAGGAGGCCGGCCGGCTGCCGGGGCGGAGAGCAGGGCCCGTGTTCGACCGGGCTGTCGTCGTGGGGCCTCCCGATTCGCCGAGGTGCTCGGGGACTTGGGAGGCTCCACGCCATGGGCGTCAGACGCGTCCTGTGCCGGCTCCGGCGAGAGTCTGCGTCGGCACGATCACGCTCAGACCCAGCACGCCCAGATCGACGCTGCCGTCGGACTCGGCGTACCACCGCCAGTGCGCCCCGGGCACATCGCCGACCGTGAGCACGATCCAGCCGCCGCCGTCGGGTGCCGACAGGTCCGTCAGCACCCGCGCCTCCTCGGCCGTCGGCGCGTCCAGCAGGACGACGAACCCGGTGACCTCGCCGGTGCGGGCCGCACCCCGCACCAGACCGACGCCCAACTCCTGGGCGGAGTTCAGGACTTCGTCGGGCGCCTTGCCCTTCACATCCGTCACCGAACGCACCCGCACCAGACCGTTGAGCCCCGGCAGGGCGCTCGCGCTCGGGTCCACCGAGACCACCACGGTGCGCTGCCGGGGCAGTTCCAGCAGCCCCCTGACCAGTGCGGCCACGGTGTCCTGGGCGACCGTGAGGTCACCGCAGACGCTCAGCGCGCCGTTGATCTGCCCGAGGTCGACCATGACCTGCGCATCCCGCTCGCCCACCCCGACCCGGGCCAGGTGCGGCATGGCCAGGCCCAGGTCGGCAGAGGGGTCGCCCTCGACGACCGACGGCAGGTTCGTGCGCTCCCAGCGGGTCGGGGCCAGCGCGGTCCACGGCGCCGGGGCCTGCGCCGCTCCCGAGACCGAGGCGAGCAGCTTGGTGGGCTCGGCCAGCACGCTGTACACCCGGTACGTCGCTGGTCACCGGCCCGGAAGCAGCCCCGACCCCCGTTCGTTAACCGGTCCGTCCGGTGACCTTCCCCTTGTGGACCATCCCTGTTCAC